>JALVBA010000275.1 GCA_027010905.1 Marinilabiliaceae bacterium | reverse complement strand
TCTCTTTGCTGCGGCTATATCTTCCCGATTTCATCGGGATTTCGTTATTACTCAACATGGGCTAAATGGGTGTAAATTTGGGTGCTCTCTAAACTGGCATGGCCTAAAAACCGGCTGACTTCTTCCAATTTCATACCCGATTGTAAAAGGTGTGTGGCGATGGAGTGGCGCAAGGTGTGCAACCCAATATCTTTCTTGTTTATCCGGGCTGCATTGGTTAGTTTCTGCAACCTGAGTATAATGCTGTTACCGTGCATCCGCTTGGCTCTCATACTTAAAAACAACCCCGATGCATCGGGGTCCTGTTTATCGCTTTTAAAACTCTGTATCTTTTCTCTGGCCACATAGATATAATTCTCCAGGTCTTCTTTTATGGTTCCTGTTATGGGAACATATCTCTCCTTGTAACCTTTTCCATGTCTGACATGTACCAGTTTTTCTTTTAACTGAACATCTTCTATGTTCAGGTTTGCTCCTTCACTTCTTCTTAGTCCACAACCGTAATAAATACTGAGGATTGCCCTGTCACGGATGCCAAGTAAGTCATTGCTACAAGCTTTGTAAAGCCTTTGTATCTCTGCTTGGGTAAGTATGGTTTTAGTCTCTTCGGTGGCTGCTTTGGGTTGGATGTTTATCTCTAAAGTTACTTTTCCGGTCTCTTGCAAGTATTTGCTAAACCGTTTTAAGGCATTAATATTACTGGTGATGTAGTTTTGTGACAGGCCTCCGGCTTGCCTTCGGTTGCTTCGTGTTTGCAGGTGTTTATGGTAGTTGGTCAAAGTGATTTGTTCAATGACTTCTATGCTTGTTATTTCAGCTTTTTTCAGGTAAAAGAAAAAGTCGTTGACATACCGGGTTGATGCGTAGACCGTGCTTTCAGCGTATCCCAGTGTTTTTAACCATCTCTCAAAGCTTTCTATTAGTACAACGGTTATGTCCATTACGATGTTTTTTTATACCCCTGCCGTGCATTCCGGCTATCCAATTACCCACTGGCTTATTTGATCTGATTACTAATAGGTTGAGTGGGTAACTGCGTTAATTACCCGCTTATTATTCACACTACCCACTAAATTTTGTTCAATATCGTTAAGTGCTGCATCTAGAGCATTTGTGAGATTTTGGTTTAGCTCTTTGTATTCTTCTGTGTTTACTACTTCATATTCATAGCCTGATTTGTGGCGGTTACCTCCAACTATCTTTAAATGGTTGTACCTTAAAAGCAGTGACAGATAATACTTCAAATTATTAGGGTTCATCCTGAAGGCTTCACGTATTTCACTTTTATAAAAGCTCTCTTTCTTATTGCTGTTTAACCAACCTTTTAAGTTTTCAAGGAACCTCCTGCATTCACCACTCAGTTCATCCGCTTTGGCTAAAAGCACTTCCTTTAAAAGTATGTTTGCCCACCGGATATCTTCAAGGGTAGTTTCGATGAATCTTTCTCCTGTTGAAGTATCAGTTTTTACTTCCCGTTGGTATTGGTGATAAAAGGTAATGGTTTCTATAAATACCAAATAATGCGAGTTGGTTCTTAATGGCTTAAACACATGCTCCGGGATTATCAGGTATTCTGCATAAGGATTCTTGACCTTGATGGGTTTTAGGATGGTTTGCATGTCCTTAAAGAACTCAATGAGTTGCTTTTCTTCTTTGGTGGCTATTTTTCCGGCACTGAGTTTTCTCTGATAGGTCATAATGTGCTCTTTATGTTGTTTGCTGCTGTCAAGGTAAATCAATAAACTGCGGTTGGCGTTGTCTTCGTAAAGCTTCTCTTTGGTGGTTGTTCCGGCCAGGCTGATCGGACCTTCTACTTTCATGGTGATGGTTTTAAGATTGCCTTTGCTGTCTTTGATAGGTATGGTTTTACTTATTTTCTTTTTGCTTTGCAGCTCTCGCAAGGGATAGAGCACATTTTCTGCTCCGTCCATATCTTCGATAAGTATCAGTTTGTTTTTCAACTCCTGCTGACCGAAGTAATAAAAGGCATTCTCTGATAAGATGGTGATTTCAAGCTTGTGGTGCTCCGGTATCAGCTCGCTCACTTTCTCCTGCAGGTAGGTCTTGCCGGTTCCCGAAGCTCCTAAGCTAATAATATGTAAGGGTTGTTCCCGTAACCTCGATGTAAAAACAAGGTACATTAACAAACGGTTGTTCTCTTCTCCTATCATTCCGGTACGGCCGATATCTTCATTTGTACGCTGCATCAGCTTGGGAGAACTCAAGTATTTTATAGCCATACGTTGCCTCTGTCCTGTCAACTGCCTTTCCTGTGGTCGTTTCTCTTTCAGGCTCTCTATCCTGCTTAAACGGTATTGCTCTATCCGGTTGGTTAGCTCTGCTATGGCTCTTCTTAAAATAGTAGTTCCGGTTTCCAGTTGTTCGCTGGCTTTGTTTATGAACCTTTCTAAGTAATCACTGTGGTACAGATCCAGGGTATGCCTGATAGAGTGCAACGGATTGTTTGAGTTGGTACGGCTTATTTTCAGGGTCAGCCTGAGCCTGTCGATTTGTTGTAAGTTGATTCCGCCAAGGATAATAATTTGTAATTCCTCTGTGGTGTAAGTAATAAAGTCGGGATTGGTGGTAACGAGAAGCCCCTCTCGGTCTCCCCCAAGGGGAGAAGATTGATTTGCTGCTTGGTTAGTTAAAGCCTCTCCGTCAGCTGACGGAAGATTTAGAGGGGCTGGTTCCTTTCTTTCATCGATTAATTGTAGCAATGCATCCTTATCGTAATTCACATACAAACTATTGATGTCTTCCCCTTCCGGAGTTTCTACTGCTGATAGTTTGACAAGTGGTAACTCTTTGCTTAACTGCTTTTGATACTTTTCTATGGCTTCATTTCCGGCTTTGTCGCCATCAAAAAAGAAGATAATCTCCTGTAAGTTTTGCAGTCCCTTAATTGCTTGCAGATGCTCCTTTGTTAGGCCGTTTGTTCCGTATAATGACAGGATACTAACTCCTTCCCCTTTGGGGAAGGTTGGGATGGGGCTGGTTTGCAGTAAGGTAGCTGCATCTATTATCGCTTCGGTTAGGATTAGTTTAGTTGTGTTTGGGTTGGGATAATTTGGATAAAGTCCAGTCCTGTTGGCCGTATAAAAATGCCTGCTGTTCTTGCTATCAGTTATCGACCTACCATATAGACTTACTATATTTCCAGTTTCATCTTTCAAGGGGAACATGATGCACTCTTTTGCAAAAGCAGTGTATGTGGTTCCGTTTGCATTGGGAACACTTCCATTGTAAGGGATTAACAAACCTGCATTGACACAAGCTTTCTGATCTGCTTCACTTAGTTTGCCCCGGTGATGGAACTGGCCTGAGTTGTAGCCGGGCTCCCATCCGGCTTCTCCCAAGAGGGGAAGAGAAAAACCACGACTTTCCAAATATTCTGTGGCACGTTTAGCTGTTCCACTGTTCAATCCGTTTTTAAAGTAGGTAAATATCTTAGTGAGGATTTCAGTGTTACTAACCTGCTCTTCAGGTTGGCTCTTGGCCTGTACCGGATTGTTATTGGTTTCAGATATTCCTCCGCATAGTTCAGTAGCTTTTAATAGTGCCTGACGTTTATTGCAGTTTTCTTTCTTCTGGATAAACTCAATAACATCACCATTAGCTGAACAGCCAAAGCAGTTAAAAGTATTTGTGTTGGGGTAGGTTTTCATGCTTGGCTTATCATCTTCGTGGAATGGGCATTTTAGCATGTTGTTCCGGTTGGGTTGTAGGTTATAGTGGTTTAGGACTGCGTGGATGGTAAGCCGGGATTTGATGTCTTTGATTTCCATTAAAAAAAAATTAAAAAATATTCATTCTCACATTTGTCCCAAAAGTATGCAATTTGAGATTCACCAACAAGACTTTTAAAAGATTTTTATCAGATTTTTTCTTAATTTTGTCGAATAGCAGTACGATTAAGGGTTTTAAGTTTTAATAATTCTCGATTATGACTATTTCTGAGCGAATAAGGTTGATAAGACAGCAAAGAAACATTTCTCAAAATGATTTGGCTAAAGCTGCCGAAATAAATGTAAAGAGCCTTTCAAGGTATGAACTGGGTACAAGTATCCCTCCGGCTAATGCACTGAAGGCTATTGCTGATGCCCTGGGGGTTTCTGCCGATGCCCTGTTGAGCGATGATACTACCCAGATAAAGGACAAAGAGCTGTTCAAAAAATTTGAGGCGATTCAAAACATGGGCGGGGACACCAAAAATATGATTATTAAATTCCTTGACCTGGCTATTCGTGATTATAAAGCAAAACAGGCTTACGCCGGATAAAACATGTAAAAATGAAGCAACTGACTTTAAATATAAACGACAATAAATTCCATGCATTCCTGGAGTTTATAAAAACACTGGACTACGTAGAAGTGCCGGAAGCTAATAAGAGGTCTTTAACTGAACTACAAAACAGCCTTAATCAAATTAAAATGATGAAGGAAGGCAAAATAGAAAAGCAATCGGTTAACGACTTTTTAAATGAGCTATAGCGTATATCTAACTCCTGACTTTAAAAAGTCTTTTAAGAAGCTTTACAAAAAACACCCTTCTCTAAAGGCTGACTTAAAAGAACTTATTAACACTCTCGAAAAAGAACCGGATTCCGGTATACACTTAGGATATGGTATTCATAAAATTCGTTTAGCCATCACCTCAAAAGGCAAGGGCAAGTCTGGCGGCGCAAGGATTATAACATATTTGGTTACCAAAGATAATGAGGTTTACCTGGTCTTTATATACGACAAAAGCCAACTTGAAAACATTACTAAAGAACAGATTCTTGAGTTGCTTAAAAAAGCAGACTTAATAAATTAAATAGCCCAACATCGCTGCCGGGCTTTACTATCTCTATTTTTAATCCTACTACTGCCTGTTTGTTACTATCCCACGCGAAAGCCTGCCTGGCCGGCAGACAGGGATTTGTGCGGTAGCGGAGTACCATTACTCTTTCAAATACCTACTACTCATCCAACCTAAATTGTATCCTTTCTTCTCTTGAAAAATAGCCTTGATGCTTTCATTATACTTAACTGCAACAAACCACCAGATAAGCCCAGTATCATCTTCCTTGCTGGCAAAAGCATATCCCTGGGTTCCCAAACCATATTCAGCAACAACATTACCGAATAAAACATCCGGCTGTGTCCCATCATTATCCACAACTGGTTTTGAACGCAAATAGCATTTGGGGTTTATCACCTTAAATTGCTTCCTAAAGATAATTTTTGGAATCTCTGTATTTTCTGTAAAATTCAATCTTTCTACTTCGGTAAAGACACTTTTATTACTTAAATAAGTGATTGAATTACTGACCCCTAAACAGTCGTAACACTCATCATTTTTAACTACTTTAAATATGAGACCTCCTTCAACAAGGCTAATATTGTTTACTTCGTAAATTACACCTATAGTTTCAAAAACCCTTTTAAAGTAACCCTTCTCATTTTGCGTAAAAGCTATTGTCGAAGGTTGCTCCCCTCCTGCATAACCCACATAGATAAAGTCAAGTATTTTATCCCCATTCAGATCAAGAAAATGAAAGTTTTTGATGTTAGTTTCTAATAGCTCGTTATCCTTCAAATAGTAAAACAAATCTTCATTGACATCAGATAGGAGTTCCATCTTCTTCTCTTTGGACAGTTGGTATTCAATGCCGTGCCATACGGCTCCTTTTGGCAAGTCCATATCCTGAGCACTCATATTAAATGTTACTAAAAATACTATCGTTATTTTTAAAATTTTCATCATTAATCACTTTTCTTTTTTCTTTCCTCTCGCTCCTTTCTTCTTCTCTCTCGCTCCTTCTTCTTAGCCTCACGCTTCCTTCTTTGAATTTCAAGGCTAGCATTATACCTTTTAAGATTGTTTGCAGCTCTTGCAAACCATTCTTCGGTTGTTTCCCCCTCTTTTCTTTCGATTTTTTCAGGTCTGAACTCAGTAACCGGTCTGAAAAACCCTTTCCATCCCCAATGTTCTGCAAAGTAGCTTAATGGTTTTACTTCAGTAACCGTTCCATAATCAGTGCCTTTAGCATGTGTGATCTCAACTCCAGTAATATTTCCTTCTTCATCTGTCTGCACTCCAGTAACTATTCCTGTATGACCTTTTGTGCCTTTTCTCCATAAGAAAACATCTCCTATCTCTGGACTATTGTTTTTTATCCATTCTTCAGAATTACTAAATTCAGTAACAAGACTAGCAGTATTTCCACCTCTATTTGTTACCAAACCATCAGACTCTAATACCCTATAAACAAACTCTGAACAATCTAAATATCTTAACCCTCCTGACAAAACCGTTTGACCAGACCTGTTCAAGACACCTGTGTTTCCAACTTGCGCATAAGGTGTGCCAACATAGCTCTTCGCAACTTTAACTCTATCACCAGGCCCCATTCCTTCCCAATCTTCAAATCGCAAAGGATTGTTTAAACCGTATTGATAAGGAGTGTAACTTTGGAATATCATTGCTAAAGGATCAATAGTATGAAAACGCCCCAACGCCGCATCATAGAACCTCGCCCCATAATCATACCAGTTTACGTAACTTTTTTGATGTTCGCCGGATTTCACTACTCTCAAAAAAGTAGTACTCTTAAAATCACTATATGCAAGTTTTCTGCAGCCCATAATTTTTGTAACTCCCTCAAAAATAACTTTTTCTTTTAACAATAGTTCGTTAAAAACACACATAAAATGTTGAAAATCAGCAAAATAAAGTGTTAAAAAATTAGGTTAAATCCCTGATAATTAGTATTTTAA
>JALVBA010000274.1 GCA_027010905.1 Marinilabiliaceae bacterium | reverse complement strand
ACCTGCATTAAAACAGGTGAGTTTATTTCCTGTAATTCCCTATTTCTCATACACATTTAAATTTTAGTACAATGAAAACAGTGATGAAAAGCATATCGTTTATTTTTATTATTATGATTGCGTATTCGTGCGAAAAAACAATTCAGTTCAACGCACAGCAGATAAAACCGAAGATTGTTGTCAATGGTTTTGTAAGTCCAAACAGGGGAATTTCTTTGAGAGTGGGAAAAAGCAGAAGTATTTTAGATCAAGATGATTATTTCGAAGCAATTAGCGATGCAAAAGTACTTTTTTACGAGAACGACGTTTTAGTTAAGCAGCTGGAATACAAAAGTGTTATCGATACATTCAGAAAGCAGCTTGACTATGATGTTGAGAAAAAGATTCCTTTCGAAAATGGCCTTTATTCCGATAACTCAGTTCAAATTAAACCCGGGGCTACGTATAAACTTGAAATTTCGAAAGAAGGGTTCGACCCGGTGTGGTGCGAAACAACTGTTCCGAAACCGGTTGATATTTCAGACTTTACAATAGATTATATAGAGGTAAAAAAACAAGAGTATGGCCCACTATATATGATTGATATGAAGATGAGATTAAAGGATATTGCTACAGATGAAAACTTTTATAGTTTAAATGTTTATGTTCAATATGGCATCGAGCTTGGATATTTTCGTTTGCCTGGTTATGGTTATAGTGGTTATAGTGGTTATAGCAGTTACGGCAGCGGTAATCAAGATGAACAACCTAAGTTCTCTAAAACCGATACTATAGTTAAACAATATAGTAAGTATATGGGGCGGTGGTTTTCGTCCGACCCGCTTTTTGCTTCGGGCGATGCCATGGATGCTTTAGATAATTATTTTTATTCGAATGGTCTGTTTACCGATGAATTAATAAATGGCAAAGATTACTTGCTCTCGTTTGGTAAGTTTGGAAATTATACGGTACACAAAGATGTGGGGGAGTTTGTTCGGGTAAATATTGCTCTCGACAACCTGACAAAAGAATTGTATCTCTATTACCGTTCGCGCGAGGAACACAGCTATGCAAAAGACGACCCGTTTGCAGAGCCCGTTCCGGTTTATTCGAATGTTGTGGGTGGGTTAGGAATCTTTGGCTCCGAATCGACAAGTTTTATTCAAGGAATTTTTGGCGATTATCCGGTAACCGGCAAAACATATATCGACGAAAATACTTACCGGGAGTTAACAAATAGTCAATAATATTAAATTTGGTTTAGGCAGAAAGAGAACTAAAAATAAAGAAAATTTACAATCCTTCATATTTCAGGTTTCAATTATTTAACTTTTTTATTGGTCGGGACAGTGAACAGTAAAATCCCAGGCAGTTCCATTTGTTCCATCACAATTAGGATTAACTTTGACTTGTATCTCCCTATTGAAACCACCAATGTTTATCCTTACTGAATTTGAGCCACTTACACATTTCGAATCGTACAATACTCGCCCTCCCTGTGAGACGATTATCTGGTCTTTAATGCTATGCATCTCGTAATCTAGAACAAAACTTCCAAAAGCTTGCCCAAGATCAATAATATGAACCTCTGGTGCATCACCCCCATGTTCAACCTTATCATTACAATTATTCCGACTTACTACAGGCTGTTGATTATTTCCTCCTGTATTATCGGTTGTATTTCCACTAGGGGGTACAAAATTATTATTGCTGTTTATGGTACTAAGTACGCCCATCGTAACATTAAGCACATTGTTCCAGTCTACACTTGGTTTTCGTTTTATGGGGATACATGCTGTTTGCGATTGATTCCACATATAGCCGGCTCTACAGTCGCACACCATCTGCTGAAGAACATTATCCCAAATGGGAACAGTGTTTGGTGTTGAGCAGGCATAATCATTGGGATTTTGGCTAATAATCTTTTCACAGGCAGTATAGTCTTCATTCCATTCATATCCGGGTTTACAATCGCAGTATGGCTCGTTACTAACATCATCCCATGCCGGCTCTGTATTTGGAATTTGTGAGCAATCCATATTTTGCATTGCAATAAGGTTTTCAGAGATACACCGAGTGCCATCATTGTTCCACACATATCCGGGGGTGCAATCGCAAGTAATCTCATCTGTTACCGGATCTATAACAGCGTGTGCACTACCATATTGTGAGCAATCGGTTTGAGCAAGCAGTTGTTGCTCTTTCGAGATACAACCGTTCTCATAGTTATCCTCATCCCAAACATAACCATCAATACAGTCACAATACGGCTCATTGGTATCGTTGTCCCATTTAGGTTCTGTGTTAGGGTACTCTGAACAATCTGAGTTGTCAAGAATAGTTTGAATATCCTTTATACACTCCTGCTGACTGGGATCCCACACATAATTGTCAATGCAGAAACAATCTACCGATTGCTTATCTTCATTCCATTCTGCGATTGCATTTGGGTCATCTGCACAAGGAGCATTGCTTAGCATTACAGCAATTTCATCATCTGTATAGCTACTATCACTTGTAGCTGCATAGTGAGGCACACTGTCTTTACTTGCCGGAGAGATAAGGTTAACATGATAACTTCTCGTTATAGATGGGATTATTGTCAAATCCTGACTGAGAATAACTCTATCACTTACTTTTGAATTTGCTGAAACGGTAATCCTTACTTTACTATTTTCACCATTTACCATTGAGAAAAGAAGATAGTAGGAGAATGAACCGTCAGCTCCTGTTGTCGTTTTACGACATCCGTCACCCACCTGAAACATCGCATTATCTGCCTGAAGCATTGCACCCTGTAGCGGCACTCCATCCTCGTCAGTTACCTTTCCATAAATATTTACAGGCACATAGGTCTCAAGGTTAGTAATTATCCTATCAAGATTATTGAGGTTGTCTTTATGTCTACTCAGGAAGTAGTTAAATACCATCATGTTAACCAAAGGCTTCTCCCATCCGTAGTTGATCATCTTCAGTTCATCCCACCCAAAGTCATTATCAGTTGGCTGCATAAGACTTGTTAACCAATTAAATCCTATCTGAGCCATAAAAAAATCTCTTGTATAAGTATCGTTACAAAAACATATGAACTGATATGAAGATACAAACAGACTTATCATCTTTTCTATACGCTCACGTACCTGCTTCTCATAAGCTAACCACCCATACTCCTTTTGATAGGCATTAAACACAAAGCTAAGGTCGTTAACCTTACCTGAATAGCCATTTCTTCGAAGCCACTGTATTGTAGCTCTTATGTCAGCTCCTCCTTTATGAAAAGTATCCGACTTGCCCCTGAACCATTTCTTGTTGAGATAAAAGAATAGATTCTCCTCTTTCCCCTCTTCTATGTAAATGTTATTGTATATTGGTGAGAATACTTCTTGATTTAAAGGGCATACTCTGCCTACACTGCTAAATTTAGTTATAAAACTCTTTTTCTTACCGGGATTAACATAGCCATAACCTCCGGTGTTTGTTATACATCCCTGTCCCAAATTCTTTTCAAGAACATTTTCCAGACCTTTGGCAGCATCTAATACTCCCTTTGCTAAAGTGAAGAGTGGAGTTATAAGACTACCGATAATCGGCACTTTGCCACCAAATGTCTCTCCAATTTCAAAAAGAATTCCAATTTTTTCGATAGGGTCATTTGAGTCGGCAGCTTCTGAAATCATATAAATTGCTTGGAGCGGATCTTTTATTTTATCCCAGCCTTTTGACAAGACAAGATCAAGATCATTAATAGCGTAGAAATAGTCAGACTTCAGCCCATAACTTTTGAGGGTTGCAGTTATTGCCGACTGATAATCCGGATCAGTAACATCAAGATCCCCCACAGCATCTGTTGCCTTCAGAAGGTTATCTATTTGATCAGCACATGACGAAGCAAGATTTGAGACCTGATCATAAATCTCTTTTGATCCATCATCAATAAAAGAGCCGGCATAGTTTATCATACCTCCTTTAACAAGATTGCTAACCTTACCTTTAAGTAACCCCGATGCCGAGAGAGATGGATCTTTGTCCAGCTCCGACTTTATCTCATTGTAAATGCCCTTTGCACTATTTATGAAGTCCGGATCATGAGGATTGACACCCAACGGCTCTAATGGCTCGAGTATTATGTCGATATAATTATCCTTAAGCACACCTTTCTCTCCCGATCTTATTGCTTTGGTAATCTTCTCTGAGATATGCTCGGTTATCTGCTGTTTCAAGCTGCCTGATAACTGTTTGGAATCAACCGACAGGGTTTGTGAATAGAGAGTCGGAAACAGAGTTAAGAGTATGAAAAGAGATAGAGGCCTTTTCATTTAACTGATTTTTTATACTGGATTAAAAATAAAAACGTAATCCCACAAAATATACATTCAGCTTCTTTCTGTTTTCAACCACATCACTGAGGCCAAGCTGAGCACCGCCTTCTAATTGAAAACCCTGTAACCCGACACGAATCCGGGGGAAGAAACTATATGAAGTGCTCTTAGCCAAATCGGCTCTGAGAAACCTTTCGTACTCTTCATCAAAGAAATTCAATTTTGTAGAGATAAAAACTCCTGCATCAAAAGAGACCAAAAAATATCCTGCACGGATTCTGTAACCCGCAAAAACCGGAAACTTAAACATATAAGTGTCAAATTTATCGCCCCCATGTTTCAACGAATAGGCATTAAAATGAGCTCCTGTACCCAGGTAATAATCATTCTGTCCAATCAGTTGCTCAAGAGCAAGACCACTTCCTAAATTCGACTCTGCAACTCCTAAAACCTCATTCATGTTATGAATTAATAACATAGCAACGAATGAGGTGTTTTTGTATCTCCTTTTCTTGCTTTTTGTTTGTGAATAGCTTTGGTTACCTGCTGTGCTATTTTGCTTTTGGATTTGTTGTTGAGTGTTTTGATTAGTAACACCCGGTGTTGGTTGCTCCTCCTTCTTTGTACCTGAATTCAGATTGTCAGGATTGCATTTGTTATCCGGATAACTCTTTTTTATCCAGTCCCGGGCAACTGCTGCATAGGGAAATCCTGCTTTTACAGGAATTAAGTTGGGCGAGTGATTGCCTGCCTCCACCACTTTAAGCTCTTTCGTTATTTTATCACAAACTACCTTGTAGCTCTTTTGTTGGCTGAAAAGGATGATAGGAAACAGGGCTGCAAAAACTATTACCAAAAGTCTTTTTGATGTAACCATAGTAAAGTTATTAGGTCATTTTATTCTGATAAAGGTAAAAATAATAGTTGGAAAAACAACCGTAGAGAAGTATTAAGCAAACCTCCCTACATCACTTTGATGTAATTCCAAAATGGTAATTACCATCTGACATGTCATCAATCTCCACACTCAGACTATCTAGTGAAACAGGTTGGTTGAAGATAACAATCCCATAAACAGGTTTTCCGGCTGGGAGAACTTTGTAACTAAAATCATGTTTTCTAAGATCAGTCAGCAGCTCAGCATTTGCCTGCTTTCTTCTCTTCTTGTCACTCTCCACGACTCTACCGGTAATACTTTGGTTGTACTCCGGATAAAGAACAAATCCGTTTGCATCTTTAGGGTAATCATCGTGTGAAAAGATGGCCTCTTCAAGAATAATAAAAGGGATAGCAATAAATGGCGCTCCACTCATTTTTTGCCGTGCTTTCTTTGCAAACCACCCGGAGTTCACCGTAGTTAATCGCTCGTTACCTTTGAAATAGTGTAGTTGAAAACCTTTCCTGAATTTACCGGACATATTCACAACCTCCATTCCGATAATTTGGTAATTATGTCGTTTTGCCCATCTAATCAGATGTTTGTTGCCTGAGCACTCAAGAACATCCTTAAAAAAGCCATATTTAATACTGTCTTTCAAGTTTACCTGAAAACCGGCCGGCTGACATATAGTTACAGGTGGAATATATTTATAGTCAACTGCACACGAGGTGATGACAAAAATCAAAACCGGGAAAAGATATGTAGAGGACTTCTTCATTACTGCATTAATTGCTAGGGCTATTATTGGATTTTCAGTCTCTTTTTATGTTAAGAGGAAGATACGCAATTATAATTTAAGAAACCTAAAAGATTTCAAAAAGCAGGATACTGCCTTGTATCATATTATAAAGTAACGGGGCGACTTCTTTTATAAAAAAAGTAGTCACCCCGTCACTAATATAATTTAGTCTGTTAAAACTTCAAGCCAAATGTTAGTTCAAAGTGGTTTGTTTGAGAATTATCAATACCTTTAAACGCCTCATTTAATCCCCAATTATAGCCCAGCTCAGCAAAAAACATAGAAACCTCAGCACCAGCACCAACTTTTACTCCCCATATAGCATTGTTTATGTCAGATAAATCTTTAGGAATACCATTATCATTTTCAGAAATAACAAATTTTGCAGAAGGGCCACCAAAAAGACGAATTCCTAATGCTGATTTTGCATCTCCAATAATATAATATCCTAAATAGACAGGTATTTTAACTGCGCTATAGTCACCTGAGATAATATCTTTGCCAGTAGTAAGATCTACTCCTACCTTATAATTGTCCTTTTGCCAAAAAAGACCTGGTTCAAAGACAATTTTACTTCCAAGAGCAACTGATCCCCCAATCTGAAATCCGGTTTTCCCGTCAAGTGCATATTTATTAGAACTATTCTTAATGTTTGCAAAGTTAATTCCAACTGTAGGCTTGATTACAAGTTGTGCACTTGCCATGAAAGCAAAAGCCAAAAGCCCTACTGTAATAGAAAAAATAATCTTCTTCATTTTTAATAAAATTTGATTCAACATGTAATTAATCGTG
>JALVBA010000273.1 GCA_027010905.1 Marinilabiliaceae bacterium | reverse complement strand
CTATAAAAACAGCATAAAGTTATTCTAAAATAATGAATTTAGATTATTTTTGCATATATTTCAAGTTGTATCCGGCAGGTAATATTTTTTCTATGAAAATAATCAACAGATTTTTATCGTTTTTTATACAAGAGCATGAGACAAAGCTTGAGATTGAAGCGCGTCACAACTATTTAATAACTAATCTAGTTAACTTTTCCCTTTTTATTGTTGTTATATCGGAGGGCATATACTCTTTAATTAACGACAATCTCTTTAATGCTGTTCCATTATTACTGTTCAGTCTTGTGTTTTTTATCATCTTCTTATATGTAAATCGTTCGGTTAAATCATCTTCATCGTACAAGACGATAAATATTGTCTTTATAATATTCGTCCAGATTTACCTTGTTCTTTTTGGCAGTCTGGAACACCTGAGTATGTTTTGGGTAGGCTCAGTTCCTTTTGTGGCAATCAGCCTGTATAGTATTCGTAAAGGGACGCTAATCAGCCTTGGCTTTTTTATCTTTTTAGTTCTCGATTTAGTTCTGTTATCGAAAGTTATTCCGATGGTTACGGTATATTCAAATGAGATTTCAATTGCTGTTTCAGGCTTTTACCTCTTCTCAACTATTATTGCCTATGCTTTGAGTTTTATATCCTCAGAGATTATCCTTAATAAGGAGAAGCAGATGCTCGACTCTAAGAATGTAAGTAAAACACAGGAAGAGCTTATATCCAAGCTATCGCATCAAATAAGAACTCCTCTGAGTAATATCACAGGAATTATCGATATTCTTGAAAAAACCAAACTTAATGATGACCAGCTTGACTATATCAACACTATCCATGCCTCAGCAAACAATCTGGTGAATGTAGTGAATTCACTTGTTGCCACTACCACAACAAATTTCAATCAGATTCCTACAGAGGAGATTAATTTCAACCTCTACTCAACCCTAAATAATACGGTAAGACTTTTTCAGGATAATCAGGATAATAAGAAGTTCAGTATCTCTCTGGATGCTGATGTTCCGGCAAACATGATAGGCAACAGTATCAAAATTAAGCAGATACTTCTCAACCTCCTGAACAGCCTGCTGAAGTATAACAAATCAGAGACTAAAGAAATTAGCATTGTGGTTAATAATCGTAATGAAGGAATGCCGGGGCATGTAGCACTTACGTTTGTCATTACCAGCAATACAGTAATTTCAATTCCAAAGGATAGCCTTGACAGCCAGATGCCTCTGTACAATAGAGATGTTATTAGGCTTGACACATCAAAATATGTTAGCTTTCTTGATCTTAGGATTACCCAACGATTGATTGAGCTTGATGGAAACAGACTGTTTATCTATCCCTCTTCGGAGAATTTACGCATAGAGTTTACCGCTAAATTTAAAGAGAACAACAAGAGCACTTCGGTTAGTGACATTAAAGAGCCAACAAAACAGCCCGAGAGTTTCTTCAAAAATAGTGTTGAGATTCATGAAGCTAACGTATTACTTGTAGAGGACAATTTTAGTAATCAGCAGATAATTATCCTATACCTGAAAAATAAGATAAAAAAGATTGATGTTGCGTTTAACGGGAAAGAGGCCTTGGATAAATTTGGAAAAGCAAAATATGACCTTATCCTGATGGATATTCAGATGCCGATAATGGATGGATTTAAGGCTACGCATAAGATTCGTGAGATAGAGAAGAGCACTAGTACTCACACCCCTATTATTGCTGTTACTGCTAATGCTTTTCCTGAGGATAAAGAGAAGTGCTTTGCATCCGGAATGGATGATTATATAAGTAAACCATTTCAACCCGAAGACCTGATACGCAAAATAGAGCAGCATCTCTCTTGATATAATCTCCTGTCACTGCAGGTATAATAGATTTAGAGAACTTTCCGGTTGCACAGAAGTTGTGTTTTAGGATAGTGGTCTTATTCCTACAATCAGAATGTCGTCTATCTGCTCCTGCGGTACCTCCTGGTAGTTTTTCCAATCTTCCATCTTCTGGTGCAGTATGGCTTTTTGATCCGACATTGGAAGCTTATGAATATTAAGTAGTAGATGCCTGAAACGGCGATATTTGAATTTCTTATCCTCAGGCCCTCCAAACTGATCGGCATAGCCATCAGTAAATAGATAGATAATATCATCTTTTAACAGCTGAATCTCCTCTTTTCTAAAATGCCTGCCTGAGTTATGGCCTATGGAGAAACGATCTCCTTTAAATGTAAATATTTCATTATCCCTTATTAGGTAGATAGGATTCTTGGCTCCTGCGAACTCCATAATTTTACGCTTTTTGTCGATTACACAAAACACCATATCCATTCCATCATTTACCTCAAATAAGGATGAGTCCTCCGGTGTACTTAGATTATTCTTCTTGAACACACCCAGAACCTCTTCATTCATTCTGTTCAGAACCTCTGCCGAACATTCAACCCCTTGTATCTCTACTATGTTACGTAGTATTCCATGACCAACAATAGACATAAAAGCCCCCGGAACACCATGCCCTGTGCAGTCAATGGCAGAAACAAATATCTTGTCCCTGTTTTCAAAAATCCAATAGAAATCGCCACTAACAATATCTTTAGGATCGAAATAGACAAACGATTCAGAGAGCAGCTTTCGGAATACCTGTTCTGATGGGATTATTGCCTCCTGTATACGTTTGGCATAGCTAATGCTGTCGGTCAGGCTTCTATTTATTTTCGTTAATGACTCTTTCTGTTTCTCTATCCTGTGCTTATTGTCGGTCTCTTCTTTTAATCTCTTATTCTCTATTCTATACTTCCGAACACTAAAATTAATAATCAGCTGAATAATAAAAACGCTCAACAGAATATAAAAAATATAGGCAAAACCAGTCATCCACAAAGGATGAATAATTTTTATTATAAGCTCCTGTGGTTTATTGTTCCAAATGAAGTCATTGTTAGCTCCTAATATCTTTAGATGATAAACCCCAGGCGACAGGTTCGAGAAACTAACACTATTTACCTGTGTCTCTTCACGCCAATCTTCATCATAGTTTTCCAGTTTAATTTTATACCAATTGTGCTCAGGCTGGGTAAACTCGAGTGCAGCAAAATCCACTTTAATAATTGTGTTTTTCTTGTACTTGAACTCTACTTCTGAAACCTCACCATGATATTGATTAATAACTTTTCCCTTATGTAAAACATCAACACCTGTAACTACAACATTTGGAATTACCATGTTATCCTGTATTGAATCAGCATTAAGGAATGCTAATCCTTCAACCCCGCCAAAATATAGCTGACTCTTCCATTTAAAAGCAGATCGTGTATTAAATGCATAACCGGGTAGACCATCCATTTCTGTAAATGGAAATACCTTCCCGTCAGAGCTGATGTAGTATATTCCCTTGTTGGCTCCTATCCATATTCGGTTATAGTCATCCAATATCACATTATTTATCATTGTCTGCTTAAGAACCTTTTCATCGTTTAAGAAACCGGATTTTAATTTCGCCTTATCGAAATAGGACAGGCCGGAACGTGTACCAATCCATATAACATTACCTTTTCCTTCTCCAAAAGATATTATGTCGTTGTCACTTAATTGCAACTCCTCACCCTGAATATTACTTATCCTTCTGAATTTCTCTCCGGCACGCTTAAGATAATTCACCCCCTTTTTTGTTCCAATCCACATCCAGCCTTGCTTATCTTCATGCAATACATTTACCACATCACTGCAAAGTCCTGAGGCCTCTTCGGGATTTCCGGTATCTTCAAAAAAGCTTATTATCTTCTCTTTGTCATACTTATATAGCCCGAAGTCGGTTGCAATCCATATATCTCCCAACCTATCCATCAGAAGATCATTAATGGAGTTGTGCCGCAGCAAATTTGCAAACTCAATACTCCCGGCATAGTCAAACTCTCTAACAACCCCTGTACTTTTATTAACCTTAAACATCCCATAGGGTGTCCCAAGCCACAAAAAACCATCTTCACCTTCAAGAATACAGTTTACCTTGTCCTCAAATCCGTACTCAAGATTACTGTTCACATTATAATGCTTGGAGGATTTATGCTCTTTGCCAATCCTGTATAACCCATCAGAGTCAGTACCAAGCCACAGCACACCATCTTTATCAACCAATACAGCAGTGAAGTTATAGGTATTAAGATTAAATGGTTCATCCGAACTGGCAGATATAGAGTGAAACTTAGGCTCAGCCAATATGATTTTTATTAAACCCATATTTTTTGTGCCAACCCACAAAATGCCGCTCTGATCAAACAGCATACTTGTAATCTGCATATTCTTAATTGGTTCCCATCCTTTTTTACCCTCGTTATAAACTGAGTGCGAACTAAACGGATATTTACACAATTCAACACCTTTTTGAGTCCCAAGCCAGAGTTCATCATCAATACTCCTAGCTATGCAGTTAATTGACACAGCTCCCACCTGAGAATTTCCAGCCCAAATATAGGAGAGATCATTTGTTTTTAGGTCTATCCTCTTAAATCCTTTATCAGACCCAATAAAAACGGTAGAATCTTCTGCAAACATCAGTGTGCTAATGTCATCATTTAAGAATATTCCGTCTTTTTGAAATTTGGAGAATGCTTCCTTCTTCAGGTCAAATATTAATAACCCGTCTTTACTTCCAATCCAAACCTCACCGTCATTCCTAAAAACAACAGGATAGCTATTGTACCTTCCCGATTTGAAAACATTGTTATAGTGGTTGTACTCCGCAATCATATCGAGACTTATGCTGATTTTAACCAGATAGTTCGGAGTTACAGCCCAAACAAAGCCATTGTTTTCAGCCATTCCATGAATGTCAGATTCAGACAATTGCATATTTTCAGGTAAAACGGAATAGAGAGAGCTGAAACTGTTCGTCTTCCTATTCCAGATGGCGATCCCATTGTCTTTCGTTCCCACCCAGATATCACCATTCGGTGTTTCTATTATAGATTGAATGAAGTTACCTGAAATGGTAGCTGAGTCCAGAGGGTCATGCTTATATTCGCGAAATTCATAACCGTCGTATCTGTTTAATCCATCCTGAGTGCCAACCCATAAGAAGCCCCTACTATCCTGAAATATTGTAGTTATTCTACTGTTTGAGATTCCTTCATTAATGGAAAGTTGTTTAATAATTGGCACAACAGAGTTCCCACACACCGGATTACTTATAAAAAATCCGATATATGTAAAAGCCAATAAAAGGCTTAATTGTGTTCTTTCCCCCTTAAAAGATTCAAACATTACACTCCATTCTAACTTTGCTAAAATACTAAAATTTGCCTTCAACCCGAAAAAAACACAACTTTTATAATTTGGTTTAATTGGCTACTCTTCGGCAGCAACCTCAAAGCAATAACTCTAAAGGTCAAAAAACCCGGCAAAGAATCTTTACCGGGTTTAGTATAATAATGCAGTTTTAATCTTATTTTATCCCTGCCTTCTCTTTAAAGTAATCAAGGCTTTGAGACTTAGGCCTCTCAATTGGAAGACCATAAAGTCTGTCCCAAATCAATTGAGTCAATACACCAAGAGATCTGGAAACACCAAACAGAACGGTATAGATATTAAAATCTTTAATTCCGGCACTTGTTAACAGCGACCCGGAAATAGCATCAACATTAGGCCATGGATTTTTAATCTTACCTATGCTTCCCAATATTTCAGGAACAACATCGTAAATATTACTTACAACTTCCATGTATGGAGAATCAGGCATGTGCTTTTTAGCAAAATCCAACTGAACGGTAAATCGTGGATCAGTCTTACGCAATACGGCATGACCATACCCAGGTATAACCTGACCTTTAGCTAATGTCTGTTTTGTATACTCTTTAATTTGCTCTTTTGAAGGTACTTCAACACCAATATCACGTTTCATTTTATTTATCCAATGCATAACCTCCTGATTGGCCATTCCATGTAATGGACCTGCAAGACCGTTCATTCCGGCAGAGAAGCTATAATATGGGTTTGAAAGGGCTGAACCTACAAGGTGAGTAGCATGAGCCGAAACATTCCCTCCTTCATGGTCAGAGTGAATAACCATATAGAGCCTCATAAGGTCTTTAGTCATCTCATCGTCATATCCCATCATGTGAGCAAGGTTACCTGCCCAATCGAGTGATGAATCCGGTTCAATCTGTTTGCCATCATGAAATACTCGTCTGTAGATGTAAGCAGCAATTCTTGGCAAGCGGCTAATCAAATCCATAACACCTTCGTAGGTAGGATCCCAATAGTCCTTCTTATTCATTCCGGTAAGGTATGCTTTTCTGAATTTCGACTCAGTTGACATTGCCAGAATAGCACTATTAAACTGAATCATTGGGTGCGCATCCTTAGGAAGAGCATTAATTACATCAAAAACGTGAGATGGAATATCTCTGGCTCTCAATGCCCACTGCTCACTAATGTACTTAGCATCACTCTCTGATGGCAACTCTCCGGTTAGCATTAAATAGAAAATAGCTTCCGGTAACGGCTCACCACCCTCATGCATTTTAGGCAGAAGCTCCTGAAGTTCAGGCAGTGAATAACCTCTGAAACGGATTCCCTCTTCGGGGTCTAGCTTCGATGTGCATGTCAACAGTGACACAACACCTTTCATTCCGGTTAATACCTGGCCCATTGTTACTTCCTGAGTAACAACATCACCATGCTTTTTAGCAAGTTTTCGTACAATCTTCGCAGTTGGAAGACCTACTTCGATAATTTTTCGTTTTATATGATCCATAATTTTACAATTTATTTTCTGCCTTAAATATACAA
>JALVBA010000272.1 GCA_027010905.1 Marinilabiliaceae bacterium | reverse complement strand
CCTTTAAGCCCAATAGCTCTTGAAACAAGCCTCTGAGCGCCTTAGTACATGCTTGTAGACGATATTTTCTCCCTGGTTTTTTTAGTGTACTTATCTGTTAATATTGAACGTATTTAATGTATTGTTAATATATTTGCTGTTTAATCAGTAATCATAAAAAAAGGAGGAAAACATGACAAACCATTTATCAACAAAAAGAAAAAGTAAGTATGTAATTCTTATTTTTATTGCTGCAAGCTTTATCTCACTTTACGCTGGAGAGATATTCAGCGGTTCATCATTATCAAAAGCGAATTTGATTCAGTGGACTGACACTCGTAAAGCTCCTCATTTAATTTATAATGGCAATCCAACCCAGATGGAGGTACATTGGCAGTTGACTTCGACGCAAAACTGTACTATTGAATGGGGTACGGATACAAACTATTCTGACGGGTCGGCAAATACCAGTGAGGACGGTTCATCTCATCAACATAAGTACATTATAGATAATTTAAAACCAGCCACTAAATACTATTATAGAGTTACAGCGGGTAGCGATGTGCATACTGGCTCGTTTTATTCAGCTCCTAACGCATCGGCAACCCAATTGAAATTTTTTGCATACGGGGATACACGTTCTCATCCTGATGATCACGACAAGGTTGCCCAGGGAATTTTAAATGAAATTAATTCTGACCCACAATTTCAAACTCTGGTTATATCAATAGGCGATCTGGTTTCTGACGGTGACTGGGAATCTGACTGGGATGATGAATTCTTTAATCAATCTTATCCTCATATTATTCAGATGCTCGCTCAATTCCCATATCAGTCAGTGCGTGGAAATCATGAAGGGGATTGTATCTTATTTAATAAATATTTTCCATATCCGTATGTTGATGCTCATTATTGGTCTTTTGACTACGGACCGGCTCATTTTGTTGTAATCGATCAATATGTTGATTATTCCACAGGCTCTACGCAATATAACTGGATTGATAACGATCTTGCTTCCAGCACAAAACCATGGAATTTTATCTGTTTACACGAACCTGGCTGGACAGCAGGTGGTCATAGCAATGAAGAGGATGTTCAGGACTATATACAGCCATTATGCGAAAAATATAATGTTCCTATTGTGTTTGGTGGACATAATCACTACTATGCCCGTGCCGAAGTTAACGAAGTTGAGCATATTACTACAGGCGGAGGCGGGGCACCGCTGTATGATCCTGATCCTAATCATCCGAATATCGTAGCTACGGCAAAGGCACATCATTATTGTAAAATTGTGCTTGATAACAATATGCTTTATTTTAGTGCGTACGATATCAATGGTGCACGCTTAGATACTTTTTATGTTGAGAGAGAAAGCGGCATTATAAGCAATAATAATCTTAAACCCACGAAGTTTTATTTAAAACAAAATTATCCAAATCCTTTTAATCCGCAAACTACCATTGAGTTTTCAATCCCTTACAATGAATTTGTAACGCTTAAAATTTATGATGTTTTTGGAAGAGAAGTGGCTACACTGGTCGATACTCAATTAACAGCAGGGAGCTACACTTTTTCCTGGAATGCTGAAAAAAATGCATGCGGAATATACTACTATCAACTGAAGGCAGGAGAATTCTCTCAAATGCGTAAAATGATACTTCTGCGATGAAATAAATTCGTTTTTACACTGCCATATCAATGCAGTGAGCATATAGGGAATTCTGTGTTGTATAAGACCTTTTTTTAGTAAGATATAACATTTATACGAGAATTCTGGAACTTGACTTTCCAAATTCTCGGACTAATTGTAAAGTAAAAATGAAAAAGAGCATATTTTTTTCAAAAGGAGAATTACACGGTAAACAAATACCCTATAT
>JALVBA010000271.1 GCA_027010905.1 Marinilabiliaceae bacterium | reverse complement strand
ATTACTGATGAACCGTTTTTTTGACGTGTTCGGGATTAATCCATACTATGCTAAAAATAAAAAGAGATTGGACAAACTATTGTATTTTGGTACTATTGCCGCTTAAGTTTATAACGGAGTATTGTTTAAGGAGACTCTTGAATATTTATGCCCCAGATTATATCCATGTTCTATCAGGTAGTCGAAAGAGTTCACAATCTTCCAGCGCATTCGATTACCGACAGACTAAAGCCACAATACCCGATATCATTTACCGAATTAATGTTTTTAATTGACTAAAGAAAAGAAGAGTGGGGATCAGAATTAGCAGAGTAAGTCGCAAACGCATATTATAAATTTGATGAGTTTTTATCATTAGAATACTTCAATCCCCATGGTTTTCGTACCTTATCCAAAATCTCCATAATCTGAATTGACTCGTCAAGAGTCATTAGAGGAGACTCCTTCAACCCCTCGCGCAGACAGCGCATCACCTCTTCGGCTTCGTAATTCAAGGCATTGCCAACAATTGGCTCTTCTAAGGTCTCAACCTCTTTTTTATCAATAAATAGCGTAGCTTTAGTGGGAACGGCAAAAACCTCATCAATTTTAATGTACCCTTCTGTTCCGAAGATAAATGCATCATTCACTGCTGCTGTTTGCAAAGCAAACGAAAGGTCAGCAATTTCACCATTGTCATATCTCAGAACTGCAACACCCTGCTCGTCAGAGCCCCACTCGCCGATATGGCCAAGACCCACAACCTCAACCGGTGGCTTCTGCATTACCATCGAAGCAAATGAAATAACGTACACACCAACATCAAGCAGTGCACCACCACCCAACTCAGGGTTTAGCTGACGTGCACCCGAAGCGAAAGTGCCTCTTGCACAGCGGGCTGCCTTAACCATCCTCACCTCTCCAATCTTTCCATCCTCAATCCATTGTAACATCTTCTTCACCAAGGGGACATGACGAGGAATCATTGCCTCCATCAGAAAAACATTCTTCTTGCGTGCAACACGAACCATCTCACGAGCTTCGTCAGCATTTATTGTCAATGCTTTTTCGCAGAGAACAGATTTCCCGTTTCTCATGCAGAGCAGGCTGTTTTCAAGATGGAACGTGTGGGGTGTGCCAATGTAGATAACATCAATATCAGGATCTTTAGCCAACTGTTCATACGATGAGTATGCTTTTGGTATGTTGAACTCTTTAGCAAACCTATCGGCACTCTCTTGTGTTCGTGATGCGACAGCTGACAGTTCAGCATCGGGAAGAATTGCAAGTGCGTTGGCAAA
Organism: Marinilabiliaceae bacterium; assembly: GCA_027010905.1. Taxonomy (GTDB): domain Bacteria; phylum Bacteroidota; class Bacteroidia; order Bacteroidales; family Marinilabiliaceae; genus JAADEM01. The sequence goes on along the minus strand of JALVBA010000271.1, from coordinate 583 downwards.
TTTACCAGAAATATGGCCTGTACTTATAATTCCCCATTTAATCTTTTTCATTATTTCTATTTTTTATTGTTCCCTTTGTCTCTTTGCTTCATTCCGGCACAAAACCTACACTAAATTAGTTGTTTTACAAATATCTTTAACTAATTTGACAAAATATTTCCCAGCCCTCCTGATTTTCATTGTGGTTGATAAAATCAAAGCAAACCTGTCTGAAAGGTTACCAATTCCATCGAGGCTAAAGTTATAAGTTTTTCCTGTTCTTACCGACTGCAATGTGTTAAAATTAAACTGTTGCACTATTCTCCAATAGGAATAGTTTAGTGAAAAGTTGAGAGTTCTCGTCAGGATCAAAAACAATATGAAGCATTAGGGCATATTACGTTGAAAATAAATCAGTCAAAAAAGTAGATAAGGAATTTGGGTATATACACCATGGTTTTACTTCAATTGTATTAAATTTCAATAAAAAGTTAGAAGAACATACTGGGAAGGATTTATTTTTCACAAATATTCCCAAGGAGAGAAAACCAACAAATGAAGTCAATCATGCTTGGTCTTTTCTGATACACCATACTCTTTTGCC
>JALVBA010000270.1 GCA_027010905.1 Marinilabiliaceae bacterium | reverse complement strand
TAAATTTACGTTCTTATTCATAAGGATTGTTTTTATGTTATCTTTTTGTTGTTCAATGCTTTAAGATAACTAAAACAATCCTTTTTACAAAAAAAAAATCATAATTCTTATATCGAACTCAGGTTATTATACAATAAAGAAACCAATGAATTTATTAAAACTGAAGGGTTAACAAATAATCTTGACGGAGGTATGACTTTCTGGCCTATATTCTCTACAAATCAAAAACTACTCACATACCTTCAGGCTTATGAAATATTAGAGTATGCAGAATCGATAGAAGACACATCCAAACTTTCTATTGAATATCTTAATCTGATAAACAATATAAAAGAAGAGGATAATCCTGTTGTTGTTATTCTGGAGTAATAATACTTTACTCACAAACACCACTCACCCTGTCAACTGTCGCAGGTTCTGACAGCAGTACTTTGCGGCATCCTTACTTAAACGCTCTACGGCATACCTATTGGTTGGTAATCTGAAGTCACTGTTAATTGCTTCATTCATAGTAACGGTCACACAAGCATTTGAAGAAACTACCGAAGGCTTCACTGCGGGTGAAGCCTTCGGTGTTTAGTTACAGATATGATAAATCTGAAGGAATTTGATCCTTTTCTGCTCTACGTTTTCCAAATCTCAAGGTCACTGTAACTAACCAAACACGATTCTTAACTTTTTCACTTCTATCATTGGTGTTGGTCGACAGGTTTGCTAAACCCAAGCTGTAAGTTACTCCAATTTGAAAAGGAGTTATTTCCACTCCAGCACCCATATTTATTCCGGTATCAATTCTTTTAAGATCCTCTTCCGAACCAAATTCTATATCTTCTTTGCCCTTACTACAATCTCCATTACACTTAACAGTACTTTTCAACCCTACACCTACATAGGGACCAAAGACACTAAAAAGTTTTGAGTCGTCAAGATCAATCGTAATCTTTAATGTCAACGGTATATCAAGGTAAAGTAAGTTTGTATTTAATATAGCATCTGATTCGTACATCCCGGGATTTCTTCTAGTGCTATACCGGAAACCCTTACCGGTTAGTAACAAACCTGTCTCAAATGAAACAACTTTATCCATTGGCAAATCCACGATGGGGCCAAATTGAAATCCCGGTCTTTTCAATATTTCATTACTATATGTTCTATTAAGATTTTCCACAAGCATCTTTGCCAAAGATAGTCCTCCTTTTATCCCAAAGGTTTGGGCAATAGAATTTGCAGCTGCACTTAAAATGATTATGGCAACAAAACATAGTCGTAGTAAATTTCTCATTATAGTATTTGTTTTTGGTTAGTGACTCGCGATGGTGTCACTTTAAGCAACACCTTCGGAGAAGAATTACTATTTCTCGTTCTTCCCAAACCTGTATCCAGCTGATATTTGTATAACACGGTTCTTGATTTTTTGAGAATATTCATTATTAGAGATATTTGTTAATCCCAAGTTATAACCCAAGCCAAATAAAAAGCGGTTAATCTCCATGCCACCACCAAAAGCCAATCCAAATTCCAACCTTTTCAAATTCTCATCTTTACCAAATTTAATTGTGCTAGTTAATTCTGATTTACCTTTACCTCGAATTCCAATTCCCAAATATGGACCTACTGTTCCATAAACATCAAAACCATTAAGTTCTATTGTAGCCTTTGCATTAAAAGGTATATCAATATAATAAAGGTTGAATTTTACTTTGTAAGATTCTTCTACTCCCATTTCATCAGAAAAAGTTGAATTTATTTTAGAGCCTTTAGTAGATAATAAGATGCCAGATTCTAAGGAAAACAGATTGTTCATCGGGTACTCCAATGTCACTCCAAGATGAAATCTGGGGTTCATTTTAGTATTTAAATCATCTTTTTCTCCATTAGTTTTAAATAGTTGATTTGATAGATTCAGTCCTCCCTTAATCCCAAAGGTTTGGGCAGAGGAATTTATTACTGTACTTAAAATGATTATGGCAACAAAACATAGTCGTAGTAAATTTCTCATTATAGTATTTATTTTTGGTTAGTGACTACCGAGAGCGTCCGTTTTGATTAACCTCCCTCGGTTATTAACTGATTACCGAAGGCTTCACTGCGAGTGAAGCCTTCGGTATAATAGTTTACTCTTCAGGGTAGAAAACAACCTCTACCTTGTCAGCCTTTTTAAAGAACTTATTGGATATTTTTTTGATGTCTTTAATGGTCATATCGTTTACGATATCTTCGTAGTTCTCCGGCAGGTCGTTATTAACACCATTCACGTAATAGTTATAGATAGTACCCATCACGTAGCTGTTTTTCTCCTTCTGCTCCTTACGACTCTTAAGAATATTCTTCTTCACCTTGTCAAGATCTACCTGTGTAGGACCATCCTTTTTCAACACATCAATCTCTTTGTAGATAAGAGGAATCAAATCATCACGTCTGTCAGGGTCACAGTCGAAACTTATTGAGACACTACCTTCGGCTTCAGGATAGTGCGACAGACCGCTTCTTACACCAACACCGTAAGTACCACCCTCCTTCTCACGCACCGACTCGGTGTATCGAAGTGTCAGGATAGCTTTTATCATCGATAGCGCAATCCTGTTTTTAGGAGTGTAGGCTAAATCCTCACCATAGTTAATCACAACAGTTGATTTAGGCTCAGCCATCTTCAGAGGTATCTTTTTGTACAACTCACCTTCAGGCCCATCCTCTTCCCTGTCAATCCAGTTCTCTCTATTGCTATTTGACGATATAGCCCCGAGATACTTTGTCGACAATCGTTTTGCATCCTCTTCAGGAATATCACCCACAATGAAAAAGATAAAATCAGCACCATTATCGAACCGTTCTCCATATATCTCTTTCATCCTGTCAAAAGAGACATCGTCAAGAAACTTATCATTGAGCAGAAGAGTTCGTGGGTTGTAGTTACTCAATATCATACTCAAACTGTCAGACATGATTTTTTGCGGATTCTCACTCTGATTAACTATGTAAGCCCTATATCGCTGAATTAATGTTTTGTACGCCTCTTCGTCGAAACGCGGATGCTCAAAATAAAGATATGCCAACTGTAACATAGTTTCAAAATCCTCTCTCCTGCTGCTTCCCGACAGAGCCTCAGACAGCGAGCCAACAGAAGGGGATACATTTACACTCTTTCCGGTAAGAGCCTTCTTTAGTGAAATGGCATCAAACTCACCAACACCAAAAGCACCCATCATCCCCGACATCATATTGATTGTAGCCAGATCGGGTACTTCGTAAAGCGATGAACCTCCCTTACTGTACGAACTGAAAGATATCTTATCCTTATTGTAATCGGCAAAGCAGTAAACAACCTTAGTGTTGTTGCTCAAGGTCCACTCAACAGCCCCAAACATCGGCAGCTCTTTTGTTGCAACTACACTACTCTCAGGAAGTTTATCGGAGACTAAAGCACTCTCAACAACCTCATCTTTGTAGGGTTCAATTGTATTGTCGTTTTCAACCTCCGAAATTATGGCCAAAGCCTCCTGCTCAGTAAGATGATGCAACTCCTCTTTATCAGGTCCGGTAACAACAATCACCCTGTTTTTATCGGTAAAATAACCTGCAAAAAGAGTATTTAACTCCTCTACAGTTATTTGAGGGATTATACTTTTAGCAAACGAATTTTCATACTCGATACCGGGAGCCGGCTCTCCGTTAAGAAACAGCGACTTGTACTCAGAACAAAACCTGTCGTTAGAAGTTTTATCTTTACGCTTCAGAGCATTTTCATAAGAGGTGAGCAGATTAAGTTTAGCACGTTTCAATTCACCCCCGGTAAAACCAAACCTCCTTACACGCTCAGCTTCGGTAAGAATCGTTTTAAAAGCAAGTGGCTCTTCATTATCCTTTGCAGTAGCAGAAATATAGAAAACATCATCCTTGCGGGTAAGTCCGCCGTAACCAATCCTTCCACTGATAAAGGGAGGTGTACCCTTCTGCAGCAACTCTGATATTCTGGCGTTAACCATTGAAAAAGCGAGACTCTCCATCAGACTCTCTTTCATATAACCTAAGTTCTTATCCTCCGGTGCAACACTCTTATGCCTTATATACAAAGCAACACTTGAGTTTGTGGCCTCTTTATCGGTTGCCAGCACATACATCGGTTTGTCATTATCCGGAATCTCCAAAAAGTATCTCTTCATCGGATTCTCAACAGCCGGTATTTCAGAGAACATGGCAATCACCTTCTTCTCCATCTCAGCGGCATCAAAATCACCCACAACAGCAATCGCCTGCAAATCGGTACGGTACCAGTCGTGATAAAACTGCCTCAACTCATCATATTTGAAGTTCTTAATAATGTCCAAATCTCCAATAACATCCCTCTCTCCGTACTTAGAGTGATTAACCAAAACAGGCATATATTTACTACTCAGTCTGAAACCTGCATTACGGCGTGTGCGCCACTCCTCCGATATTACACCACGCTCAGCATCTATCTCCTCCTCTGTAAGCAACAGATAGTCTGACCAGTCGTGTAAAACCATAAGGCATGTGTCCAATAGTCCATCAGGACCTACCGGTACATTACTAATATTATAAACCGTTTCGTCTTTAACAGTGTAGGCATTAATATTTCGCCCGAAAGCAACTCCATGCTTCTCAAGCGTATTGATAATGCCCTTTTCCGGGAAGTGTTCAGTACCATTAAACGCCATGTGCTCAAGAAAGTGAGCTAACCCATTTTGATTATCCTCCTCAAGAATTGCCCCTACATTTTGAATCATGTAGAAACTAGCCCGGTCTTTAGGCTCCTTATTTGCCCTGATGTAATAGGTCATCCCATTATCGAGTACACCGGTGCGTACAGCTGAATCTAAAGGTACAGAACTGTTAAGTGTTTGTTGCTCTTGTGAAAAAGCAGATAGACTTACTGCAAGAGCAGAGTAAAAAAAGACTTTTCGTAACATCATGTAATTTTAAGTTAGATTTATGATGTATCAAACATATAAATTTGAAATAGTATATTTTACTATTTAACATAGATTAACAGCGCAAAAATAGTATATGCTGATATTTGTCACTAAAAAGAAAAGGTGCTATATGAAATATTGTGGGTGGTAGTAAAATCATTTTTCCTTTTTGCCTTGATGCCCCGCTATGTGGGACAGGCGCCAACGAAACCCTGCCTACCGGCAGGCAGGCAAAAAAATCAAGGCCTCTTTCTGATTGCACCTTCCGTATGCTTAAAGGTTAAGTTTCCCGATTATTTCGGGAGGTGATCTCCTCATATCTTCGGAGCTTCCCAATCTCACTAAACCTTTAATCACACTCCAAGCGCAATCAGAAAGAGGCCGCTATAAAAATATGTTATCTAATAAATATTCATATTTTTTAATATTAACACTATTGCTTCACCCACTATTAATCATGTAGAACCAAAAATGTTTAATAGATTTTTATTATCCGCTTAATATTCATAATTTGTAGTTTAAAACTTAGAATTGTGTTACGATACTACTACATTACTATTCTACTCTTCTCCTTTTTCAACACAATAGCCCAACAGGACTATAGAGATAAATTCAAATTTATTCATTACACCATTGAACAGGGGCTATCTCAGGCTTCGATAAATGATATAATTCTGGATGATTCAGGCTATCTTTGGATTGCTACACAAGATGGATTGAACAGATTTGACGGAACATCGTTCCTTGCTTTTTACAATAACAAAAAAATGCAGTCTGGATTGTGTGGCAATTTCATCAATACACTGCTACTTGACAATAACAGAATATGGATAGGAACCCGTTCGTCGGGTTTATGTTATTACGACATCAAAAAAAATAGCTTCAGCCATTTCCCAGAGCTGACAAACAATGATATTATTACCCTGAAGAAAGACCGGTTCGGCAATATTTACGCTACTCTTGATAACAATAACATTGCGATCATTAAAAATGATAACTCAACAAAAAAATATAAGATAATTCAGCTTACACTCGATGATAAACCGGACGTATCAACCACAGCCCTGTATATCTCCCCTGATGGAACAGTATGGGTAGGTACTAAAGAGGGAGATCTATACCATGCTCACACAAATAGAGACCCCACATTTGTAACATTTAATAAGTACAGCATTGAAGGTGATGAGATTGGAAACATTAATGTTATCAATAGTAATAACCCTGATGAAATTTGGGTAGGAACAAGGCAGGCACTTTACCGGCTTAACGTAAAAAACAGAAAAATATCAAAGTATCGTTTATCGCCACAAAGCAACTCTACACCATTAATTATTTATGACATTAAGTGGAGAACCCAGGAGATGTGGGTAGCAACAGGAGATGGCTTGTACGTTGTGAACAGTTACAATTCTGAAAACAAAACAATAACGCAGCTACATCACAAGGGGCTGAATTCAAATTCGCTAAGTAACAACACCGTAACAAAAATAATTTTCGATAATGAGAATCAGGGATGGATTGGCACCGGTAAGTTCCTCAACCTGATTTACAAAGACCCCATTGTAAATATTATAAAAAGTGAAGCCGGAAATAAGAACTCTTTGAATTCAAATGTTGTATTCTCAATAAAAAAATATGGGGATAATCTGTGTGTAGGCACTTCGGGAGGAGGGCTTAACATGATAAAAAATGGGAAGCTCTACACATTTACAGGTAAATCAGCTCACCTGCTTTCTAATGTTGTGTTTTCTACTGCTACTGATAAGAGTGGAAATATTTGGGTAGGAACTAAAGAGGGACTTTCGATACTATCTGATTCAAGCAGATTACCCAAAAACATGACTATTAAAAACATAACTCACAACCCTTCAAACAACTCCTCGTTAAGTAACAATTTTATCCGTCAGGTATATCGGGACAGAGATAGTGATATGTGGATCTGCACATACAATGGAGGTCTTAACAGATTTACCGGCAGTGTGCAGGAGCAGAGTTTTAAATTCATGAGTTACAAACATGAGAATAACAACCCGGCATCAATACCTTCCGACAGGGTTTACTGTATACGTCAGTCAGGCGAGAATGAATATTGGGTTGGCACAATTAGAGGAGTAGCTATTTTATCATTCAAAAACGGAGAACCTGACAAACCTGAATTTAAAAGGCTCACTGTTAATAACACCCCCGCTTTAACAGATAATGTTGTTTACGATATACTGGTGGCTAAAGACAGGAATCTATGGATAGGAACCCGCAACGGACTATTTTTTTACAATAGAAAAAACAGCTCGTTGGAACATTTCAACAGTGAAAACGGAATGCCCAACAGTGTTGTTTACGGAATACTGGAAGATGATAGAGGTAGAATATGGGCATCCACCAATAACGGCATTGCATGTTTAAACACACAAACAAAACAGTTTACCAACTACAATAGTGATGACGGATTTGCTGATAAAGAGTTCAATTTGCAGGCACAATTTAAAGATGAAAAAGGAATGCTCTATTTCGGGGGGATTAATGGTATAAGTTTTTTCAACCCCGAAAGGATGAAAGAACTTAACAAGAAAAACAGGCTCTATTTCAATGGTCTTCAGGTTACCAATTACAAAACCAATCAGTTGGAAAAATTCGTTATTGAAAAGGGCAAGAACGTAGAGCTTCATTCAAACCAGTTTCCATTTTACGTAAACTTCTCGAATATCAACCTCTTATATCATAAGAATACGAATTTCGCTTACCGCTTAATACCTGTTGACAAAAAGTGGAATTTTATTGGCAAAAAACGCCAGATACAATTCCTCAACTTAGCTCCCGGAAAATACACTCTCGAAATACAAGGGGTATCAAGAAACAGTGTCTGGGAAAGGGTTGAGCCGCTTAGCCTGCCAATATCAATTATTCCGCCATGGTGGAAATCAGACTTAGCGTATATCATCTATATTATTATATTCCTAACCTTTATCTACACTATCTATAAATTTAACCTCAACAAAAATCTTGAGCATCAGGAGAGACTGAGGCTGACGGAGATTGATGAATTAAAAACAACTTTTTACACCAACATCACCCACGAATTACGAACCCCGCTAACAGTGATTTTGGGAGTTACAGAAGATATTCGTGAAAATCTTAATGAGAATGAAAGTGCAAAATACAGCACCCGATTAAAGGTGTTAATGAGAAACAGTAAGAAACTGCTACAACTGATTAATCAGGTTCTTGACCTGTCGAAAATTGAGAATAGTAAATTATCAATAAAAGCAACCTGTGACGACATCGTACATTTCCTGAAAGTAATAACTGAGTCGTTTCACTCTCTGGCAGCTCATAAAAATATCGAATTTGCATACTACAACGAGATTGACAACTTATGTATGGATTTCGACCGAGAGAAATTTTCGATTGTCATCTCAAACCTGCTGAACAATGCCATTAAATTTACACCTGAATATGGTAAGATTATTCTTCATGTTAAAGATGAGAAGATGAACTCTGGAAAGGATAATCTGATTATCAAAGTAAAAGATTCAGGCATTGGTATTGCACCGGATGATTTAAACAAGATATTCGACCGTTTCTTTCAGGCAAAGAACTCAACTAAAAAAAACATTGAAGGAACGGGTATCGGATTAGCTATTGTGAAAGAGTACATAGGACTTATGCAAGGTAACATCGGTGTTGAAAGTAACGAAGGGAAAGGTACAGTTTTTACAATAAGAATCCCCGTATCAAAAAAAGCAAAAAGGGATAAAGCATCATTTAAAACAGAGGAGGAAGTACCTGCGTCTACTAACGAAAAACCAGACAAACCCATTGACATTAATAAACACCTGCTATTGATAGTTGAGGACAACTACGATGTAGCCAATTACGTGGCTTCGTGTATTGAACCTGAGTATCAAATCATTTTTGCACGTGATGGTGAAGAGGGAATAGAAATGGCAATAAAGAGTGTTCCTGACATAATTATCACCGACCTGATGATGCCTAAGAAAGATGGGTTTAAGTTGTGTGAGATACTAAAGAACGATACTGCAACATCGCATATTCCAATAATTATGCTTACGGCTCGTTCGCTGGAGCAGGATAAACTGAAAGGCTATTCAGCCGGAGCAGATGCCTATCTAATTAAACCCTTCAACAAGAAAGAGCTTATTGTGAGGATAGAACAACTGACAGAGCTTAGAAAGAATCTTCAGAAAAAATATTCGTCACAGAACAGGTCGATAATAAAAGTTGAGACTGCTGAGGATAAGTTTCTATCCAAAATATTCCTTTTGATTGATAAAAATCTTGATAATGCTGCATACAAATCTTCAAATCTTGCGGCAGACCTGAACTTAAGTGAATCGCAGATGTATCGTAAAATAAAGGCTCTCACAAACAGATCAACCGCAATACTTATTCGCGATTACAGATTGGAGAAAGCCAAAGAGATGCTTACAAATACCCGTATGAATATCTCTGAAATAGCTTACATCTGTGGATTTAACGACCCCGCCTGGTTTACCCACGCATTTAAACAAAAATACAACAAAGCACCCTCCTGTTTTAAAAAGTAGCTTGACGATGTCCTCCGGCCAATTGCGTTTTTCCAAGTCTGGATAAATTTAAATCATTCAATTTGTACTTTCAAGATGAAAGTAGACTTGGATTAAAAACGCATGTTGGCAAATGCCTTACTGCAAGGGGAGTGAAACCAATTGTAAAATATCAGCATGCTTTTAAGAATACGTATGTTTATGGTAGTTTTTCTCCTATTAATGGTGATTCCTTTGTTTATGAAATTGAGGGAACAACGAGTGAAATATTTTATTCCTACATATTAGAATTTTCAAAATACAAACCCGAGGAACTTAAAATAATAATAATTGACAATGCCGGTTTTCACTCATTGACAAAATATGAAATTCCAGATAACATCAAGTTTATAAGAATACCGCCATATTCACCAGAACTAAATCATTCTGAAATAATTTGGGCATACATAAAGCAATTTTACAAAAACAAAGTCTTTGGAAATATTGAAAACGTGAAAGTTTGGCTAGCCAATTTCATCAAAGATAATCTTACTTCTGAAATAATTCAATCTATAACTCATCATAAACTTTTTTTGGATGTATATATGGGGTGTTTTGTTTCCTAATTTGCATGAGTTTTCGTTTACACATGCAGTAATTATACAAATTATTTAGGGTGTTTTGTAATTAAATTGGTATAGAGTGTAGCCGCAATATGTGTCCCGCTATTATTGCGGAATAAAAGTAAACATCGTCGCGACACCTTATATTATTGTGGAATCAATTATTATGGTTTGTCTACCTTTTGTGTTGGCTAGTTTCACAATATGAACACTCTATTTTGGGTATTGATCAATCCTGTCAAGTTCATTTTGCAGAAAGAGCACATTTTTGTAACAACATACAAAAAAGCCATACCGGAAAATCTGATACGGCTTTCATTCTATTAAAAACTTCACTATACAATCATTCCGGTAGCTACAGTTTCGTTTGTAGCTTCGTCAATTAATATCAAACTTCCGGTAGTACGATTTCTATTGTAGGAGTCGTAAAACAGAGGTTTAGTAGTACGAATAGATATTCGTGCAACATCATTCATCTTAATCTCTTTATCCACCGGCTCCTTTTCTAATGTATTGATATTCATTTTGAAGTTTACCTCCTTAACAAGGCATCGAGCTTCTGTTGAGGTGTGGCGAATAACATATTTACCACGAGGAACAAGGTTCTTTTCATTAAACCAGCAGATCATTACATCTATATCCTGACCAACCTTTGGAGTTTTCACATCTCCAACAAGCATATCGCCCCTGCTGATGTCAATATCATCCTCAAGGGTTATGGTTACCGATTGCGGTGCAACAGCACGCTTGTATGTATCTTTATAGAGGTCAATACTTTTAATAACTGAAGAGAAACCGGAAGGTAGAACAGTAACTTTGTCACCAACACTTACCTTGCCGCTGGCAATACGTCCGGCGTAACCTCTATAGTCAGGAAAATCTTTCGATTGCGGCCTAACGACATACTGAACAGGAAATCTGAAATCTTCGGTATTAATATCACTTCCGATATGAATATTCTCAAGCAGATACATCAGAGTTGGTCCCTGATACCAATCCATATTATTCGATCTGTCAACAACATTGTCACCCTTAAGTGCACTAATAGGTACGTAACGTACATCTTTAACACTCAGCTTTGACGACACATCCTCAAGGTCATTCTTAATCTTCTCAAAATACTCCTCACTGTAATCAACAAGATCCATCTTATTAACACAAACAATAATATGAGGTATCTGCAATAACGAAGCGATGTACGCATGCCTGAGGGTTTGCTCCAAAACACCATGCCTGGCATCAACCAGTATCAATGCCATATTTGCTGTACTGGCACCGGTAACCATATTTCGTGTGTACTGAATATGCCCCGGAGTATCAGCGATAATGAACTTACGTTTAGGTGTTGCAAAGTAGCGATAGGCAACATCAATAGTAATACCCTGCTCTCTTTCAGCTTTAAGACCGTCAGTAAGCAGGGCAAGATTAACATCTTCGTTACCTGCCCGTTCACTGGCTTTCTCGATAGCATCCATTTGATCGTCAAAAATAGCCTTACTATCGTATAACAACCGCCCAATCAAAGTACTTTTACCATCATCAACACTTCCTGCAGTGGTGAAACGTAAAAGCTCCATATCTAAATATCCTGACTCTTTTCCCATAATTTTATTATGATTAAATATTGAAAATTGACAATTTCTAAATCTTCAATACAAAATTGACAATTATCAATTAAAAGTAACCTTCCTTTTTTCTGTCTTCCATTGCTGACTCCGACCTTTTATCGTCAGCTCTTCCTCCACGCTCTGTTGTTCGTGTTGATGCCACCTCATGTATAATTTCTTCGAGAGTATTCGCCATTGAAAGGGATAGTCCTGTACAGGTTATATCCCCGATTGTACGACACCTAACCTCCCTCTCCTCAATTACCTCGTTAGGTTTTAGCTGCATATAAGGTGCAATTGCCATCCAAACTCCATCGCGATTAAAGACCTTACGTTTGTGAGTAAAGTATAGACTTGGCAAATCAATCTGCTCCATGTAGATATACTGCCACACATCCATCTCAGTCCAGTTACTTATGGGAAATACTCTGAAATGTTCACCCATATGTTTTCTACCATTAAACAGATTCCACAACTCAGGGCGTTGATTTTTAGGATCCCACTGACCAAACTCATCACGATGTGAGAAGAAACGCTCTTTTGCTCTTGCTTTCTCTTCGTCTCTTCGTCCACCACCCATAGCAGCATCAAACTTGTTACTTTCGATGGCATCCAGAAGTGTGGTAGTTTGCAATTTATTACGACTGGCGTTTACCCCCTTCTCCTCGGTAACTCTACCCTGATCGATGCTCTCCTGAACAGAGGCAACGATAAGCTTTGTTCCGGTTTCGCTCATCAGCCTATCACGATAATCCAATGTCTCCTGAAAGTTATGTCCCGTATCGATATGCATCATAGGGAAAGGAATTTTTGCAGGCCAAAAAGCCTTCATTGCCAGGTGAAACATAACTATAGAATCTTTTCCACCTGAAAATAGCATCACCGGATTTTCGAACTGAGCAGCAACCTCCCTTATCACGAAGATTGATTCAGCCTCTAATTCTCTCAAGTGATTAATCTGAATTGTATCCATCTTATATTTTTTTATAGCTTTTAGCTACTCTGTTACAGGCAAATAGCCTACGACTGTTATCTTGTTTATATAACAGAGCCCCGCTATCTTTTAGCGAGGCCAAATTTAGTGATTTAATAAAGATTATTAAAATTTAATTTACCCTATTAATATTTGGTACTAACATCTTCATTATCAAAGCTTTTATTGTACTGATTCATTGCCCTAATACTCATACCCATACTTGAGAATCCGCCATCGTGGAATAGATTCTGCATAGTAACCTTTTTTGTGAAGTCAGAAAACATCACAATACAGTAGTTAGCACACTCTTCAGCCGAGGCATTTCCAAGAGGAGACATACGATCAGAAAAATCCATTAACCCGTCTATTCCCTTCACTCCGCTACCGGCAGTAGTTGGAGTAGGTGACTGCGAGATAGTGTTAACTCTAACCTTTTTCTCTCTCCCGTAAATATAACCAAAGCTACGGGCAATAGACTCAAGCAGTGCTTTAGCATCAGCCATGTCGTTATACCCGTATAATGTACGCTGAGCAGCAACATACGATAGAGCAAGCATTGAACCCCATGGATTTATAGCATCCATCTTGAACCCAACCTGCATAATCTTATGAAATGAGATTGCTGATATATCCAGAGTTTTCTGAAGATAATTATAATCGAGATCGTGGTAGACGCGCTTTTTACGAACATTGAGTGACATCCCTATTGAGTGCAAAACAAAATCAATTTTACCCCCAAGCACCTCCATCGAACGTTTATAGACATTCTCAAGATCCTCAACATTTGTTGCATCAGCAGGGATAATTTCAGCATTACACTTTTTACCAAGCTCAACCACCTCACCCATACGACACGCAACCATGGTGTTACTCAAAGTAAATTCTGCTCCCTCTTCAAATGCTTTTTCTGCTACTTTCCACGCAATTGATTTATCATTTAATGCTCCAAAAATAATTCCTTTTTTTTCTTTTAATAGATTACTTCCCATTATTTAAATTATAAAATTATGTAGATACAAATATACTTCACTGATTTTATACGGCGCAAATATTGCCAACCGATATAATCAGCTTGATTCTTTTACCCTAACAATTACGCCAGATAATAGTTTAATTCTCAAGTAGTGCTCGTGCATTATTTAATGCAGCATCCGACAAATCGGCACCACTTAACATTTTTGCTATCTCAATAATTCGTTCGTCACTATTCAGCTCAACTATGTTAGAGCTAGTTTGATGTTCATCTTCGGTTTTAAATACTCTAAGATGATGCTTTCCTTTTACGGCTATTTGTGGCAGATGGGTAATTGCAACAACCTGAATTGTTTCAGCAATCTCTCCCATAATACGTCCCATCTTATCGGCCACTTCACCCGATACACCGGCATCTATCTCATCAAATATAATTGTGGGCAATCCTTTTGAAGTACTCAATAGAGCCTTAATAGAGAGCATTACACGCGACATCTCACCACCTGATGCAACCTTGTCGAGAGGTGCCATTTCACCATTTTTATTGGCTGAAAACATAAATACAATTTCATCCTGACCATTGAGTGAAAGCTGCTCAAGCAATTTATGCTGTATCTCGAAACGGGCATGCTCCATCCCCAACTCCAAAAGTTGCTTCAGTATTGTTTGAGTTATTATTTCGAAAACCGAACGGCGTGAACGAGTTAACAAATCGGCTATTTTAACAAGTTTCTTGTCTATCTTCTCCTTCTTCTTTTTTAAAGATTTCAGCTCTTCATCAAACGACTCAACCTTTTCAAGACGTTTCTCATACTCCTCTTTAAGCTCTATCAACTCCTCACCACTACTCACGCGGTGTTTATGCAAAAGACTATAGAGCAAATCCAAGCGCTCCTGTTTTATGGCAATAACCTTGGGGTCATACTCCACATTTTCAGCCTTATGCATAACATCATCAGCCAAATCAGTAAGGTCTATAAATGACTCATCAATACGCTGAGCCATCTCTGATGCATCAGGAAAGTAGGATACAACCTTTTCTAAAACTACCTTAGCCTCTTTCAATGACGATAACACCGGATGGTGCTCACCACTAAGCAGCTCATGCACTCCTGAAAGACTCATCTTTATCTCTTCGGCATGTGTCATCTGCTGCAACTCATTCTCCAGTGCAGGCAACTCGTCTCCATCAAGATTAGCTTCACTCAACTGCTCGTGCTGAAACTGTATGTAGTCGTAATCAGCTTTCTGCTTATTATTCTCCTCAACAAGAATCTCAATCTGCTTGTCTATTTCAGAGTGCTCTTTGTACAATTTCGAATATTCAGCAATCTGATTTGAGTCGCCAAAAACAGTATCAACAACCATTAGCTGAAAATTCTTATCCCCAAGCAACAGGTTCTGATGTTGCGAATGGATATCGATAAATTTAGAGGTGACATTTTTTAAGAAAGAGAGATTTACCGGTGTGTCGTTAATAAAAGCTCTCGACTTACCGGTTGGCAACACCTCTCTACGAATAAATGTATTATCGTCGTAATCAACATCATTATCATCAAAAATCTTCTCTAAACCATACCCGGCAACTAAAAATTCTGCCTCAACAATACATTTCTTCGACTTATCCAACAGAACCGATACATCGCTTCTGTTACCCAGAATAAGCGACAGAGCTCCAAGCATAATGGATTTCCCGGCACCTGTTTCGCCTGTAATTACGGTAAAACCATCATTCAACGACAACTCTATTTTGTCAATCAATACGTAATTGGATATACTTAGAGTCTTCAGCATTGCTATTTGGTAGAAATTAGTTTCTCATATTTTTTGATGTTCGAGGGATCTATCTCCTTTAGCAGAGTGGCCGCTTTTCCCTTCTCTAAAGGAAATGCATCAGAGAAGATATTAACCAATTCATCTGATTTAGCATCAAAAAAGAGCTGCATTGCCACCGAACCCGGATCTTGCTTCTGTACTTTTCTTAAACTCTCAAGTGCCGAGAATATATTTGCTCTTCCTTCGGGAGTTTTATCATTCATTATATCCAGCCCTTTCAGGTGATACTCATACATAGCTTTGCGTAGTGGACGGTGATACTCATTCATGATTTTTTCAGTCAACCAATATCGGTTCTTCTTATTCTCAAATGACTTCCATCCTTTCTCGCTGGCATTCTGAGCACGTGTTACAATATTAACGGCCTTTTCGAAATAGGGTGTTCCGCCATACAGCTTAAATGAATCATGGTCAATAGCCAAAATCATGTATGCGTAGTATGCCAGTACGGCCACAAGGTTCGAATCAAAGGTGTTTGGATTGTAAATTAATGGTTGGTCTTCAACATATTTAAACTGAAAATCCTGATCCATACGGTTCATTGCTACAGTATTGTACGAGGCGTTAAAAACAGGTCGTCGTGCCTGTACCATAATTGTACCATTGTAACTGGATGTAGATATCTCCTCCTTAACATTTATAAGAATATTACACTCGATTCGCTCCCCTTGTGCATAGATCTCATTCGTCCAACTAGTGGAGTTGAGAAACTCGGTTACAGCTTTTTTCAGCTCTTCAAAAACTGTTTTGTTCGTTCCCTGAATACTGCGTGACTCAATCTGAACTGAACATCTAAGCTCCTGACTAAAAGTGTTCAGAGATAGAAAGAGAAGAGATATTAATACAAGTCGGGCTTTAATAATCATTTTATTAATATGGAACATTTTATTTTTAGCAATATAGCAATAAAAAATCAACAATATCAACAGCAACCTTCTGTTTACTCTTTAACGGAAACTCCATTAATTTATTATCCCTGTTAATTATTGAAATCTTATTTGTATCTCCCATAAAACCGGCTCCCTCATCTTCAAGCGAGTTGAGAACAATAAAATCAAGGTTTTTCCTCTTGAGTTTATCGGCAGCACTGTTTTTTGCATTGTTAGTCTCCAGAGCAAACCCTACCACCACCTGACTGCTGCTCTTCTGTTTTCCCAACAGAGCGGCAATATCGGTTGTTGGCTTTAGTTCCAACATCAAATTATCCCCTGCCCTCTTCATTTTAGAGTCTGCAACATTTTTGGGTGTGTAATCTGATACAGCAGCAGCCATTATGGCAATATCAACAGCAGGAAATATCTTCACACACTCCTGCTTCATCTGTGCAGCACTCTCAACATCAACGCGTTTTATGGATGGATTGGAAGTTTCGATCTTGGTTGGTCCTGTAACTATGGTTACCTCTGCCCCCCTTTTGGTAGCCTCTTCGGCAATTGCAAACCCCATTTTGCCTGATGAATAGTTCCCAATAAAACGAACGGGATCCAGTTTTTCGTAGGTAGGTCCGGCAGTAATAAGAACTTTTTTACCGGAAAGAGGCGTTTTCCCAGAATCAGAAAATTGCCCTCTTATTATCTCAACAATTTTCTTAGGCTCTTGCATCCGGCCTTTACCGCACAATCCACTTGCCAACTCTCCCGAACCAGGTTCAATAATTGTTGCACCATACTCCTTCAGCTTCTCAATATTGGCCAGATTTGCAGGGTGTTTAAACATATCAAGATCCATTGCCGGAGCAATATAGACGGGACACTTGGCCGAAAGGTATGTTGTAAGAAGCAGGTTGTCGCATATTCCCGAGGCCATCTTTCCCATGCTGTTTGCCGAGGCGGGGGCAACAAGCATCAAATCAGCCCATAATCCCAAATCAACATGGCTATGCCATGTGCCATCGCTGCTTTCAAAAAACTCACCTAAAACAGCATGCCCTGAAAGAGCAGACATTGTAACGGGGGTGATAAACTCTTTTGCAGCTTTTGTCATCACCACCTGTACTTCGGCTCCCTCCTTCATCAACAAGCGAAGCAGGAAGGCTGACTTGTACGCAGCAATACTTCCTGTTATTCCAAGAATAATTCTCTTTCCTTTAAACATAACCCAAAAATACAAGAAAAAAAAAGATAAAAGAAATTAACAGATATCTTTTATCTTTTTAAATAAATTTATTTTGGATACAACCTACTCTTCAACTTTGTCAACCTCAGGCTTACGGTAGTATATTTCATCTTCCATAAACTCCAGTGTAGCTATTGAGTTCGATTTTGGCAATCTTTCGTAGAAACGTGAAATTTCAATCTGTTCACGGTTTTCAAACACCTCCTCAAGATTATCAGAATAGGAAGCAAACTCCTGTAGTTTCTTATTCAGCTCCTCTTTCATCTGTGAACTAATTTGATTTGATCTTTTTGCAATAATTACTATTGATTCATAAAGGTTACCTGTTTGTTCTGCCAATTCGTTCTTATCCCATGTAATTGTTGTTATTGGGGCATTCGATTTTTTGTAGTCTATCGCCATTTCTTTCTCTATTTAATTATCAATCACTTTTTATAACATATCTTCAGACTGCTTCAATATTCGCTCAGCCTTTTTCATATACTTACTATCCGCAAATTCATTTGCAAAAGAGTAATATTCATCTATTGTATCTCTTACACGCTCCTCTTTCTTCTCACTAACACTATTCACTGCCTGAATAAATTTCGACTCCAGAATCAGGAATGAGAGCTCTTCGCGATGTTTTGTTCCTGGAAACTCCTTAAGGGTATTTTGTGCAGTAATAACAGCTGCCTGATAATTATTACCCATGTATGTTCCAAGATCAAAATACAATTTTGCGTTCATGAAAGCTTTCTCAACCAACTTATCTCTCAATTCATCCATCAAACGGGTGGCCTCTTCAACCTTTGGACTACTTGAAAACATATTTATGAACAGCTGAAACTCACCAATTGCTTTCCGGGTATCATCCTGATCTAAACGTAAATTTGGCGAGGACTTATAGTAACAAAAAGCACTCTGAAACTGACACTCCTCCACAAGCTGACTTGATGGAAAAGTTTTAACAAATTCACTGTAATAGTGACCTGCCATCATATAATCGCGCATATTGAACAGGCAATTTGCATACACATACATTATATTCTCTGCCTTATCCGTACCACGATAAATATTATTCAGTTCACTCAATAATAAAGATGCTCTATTGTACTCTTTCTGCTCGTACAACTCCATCGAAGTTGTATACCATAGCTCATAATCTTGCGATTTTAGTACTTTCTGAAACTCACTACAGCCGGTAAGCAATATTATAAAAAAAGCAATTCCTAATAAACGAAGCTTCATATAAACGAAATATTAATTGTTGTACAAACAGCACACTCTCCTTTGTAATTAATGATGTTAAAATGAGATTCTAAAAAAATATTTTTGCAAAGATAACTTTTCCCCACAAATCACACAACATCTTTAAACTATTATAACACTTTCATCACAATATTTAATTCGTTAAAACCATAATTTTTACACTATCTGTAAAAAACGTCATTTTTTCTCAAAAAACAGGAACATATTGCCAATTAATACCGTATAAATAAATATTGGTTAACATTAAAAAAAAACAATCAATCTATTACAAGTTTAACATCAAGTAAAATTAGTATTATGGATATAATTAAATTTCTTAAAAAAAAGCATTTATACGACAAAGCGTTAAGGTACACCATGAAAGCCTATGGGTTGGACAGTGAGAATGCAAAGCAATACTACAGGAGCTACGAAAGCAGCCCCACAATTAAAGGTTTTTTTGAATTCCACAAAACCGAAGAGGGCGAAGAGTTCTGGACTGAATTAGACAATAAATTTAAGAAGAGAAACAACAGAAGAATAATTGCTTAAAAATGTTAATATAAAAGCAGCTAAAACTATGAAAAAATTACTTACTAAACATTTCCAATATACAGGTACTGATGACTATGACTCATCGCTTGACGATCAGATTAACAGTTTCTTTAAAAAGGAGAAGTTGGAGGCTGATGATATTGTAACGATAAAATATGCCGGACACTCAAGCGATGGAGTAAATACATATTCTGCACTTGTTGTTTTTAAAAAACAGTAGCAACAAATAGGGTTAGGAATTTAATTCTTTCCTCACGAAATATCATACCAATTCAGCCCAAGCTCCAAAAAGTTGCTTCCCTGAAAAGGGAACTAATGGCAAAAAGCCTGAGATAACCTTTCCGTTTGCAAGGCAGGCAGGGTGTTTCGCAGAGTTTTGTTTCACAAAAACACTCCATTCTCCGGGTTTAAACTGGCTAATTTTCCATGACCCGATAGCATCAGAATGTATTTTTTTGCTCAGTTCAAGATTCACGAGACCCATGCTATGTCTGAAATTTATTTCGATGCATGGATGAACTTTGATTTTTGCCATCTCGTCCTTAAAAATTATACCATCAATCCCAACAGGCCCACAGTAGTCTCTCTCATACCCCTGTTCCTCTAAAACACTAAACAACATATCTTTTGTTTCCTGAATCCAATTACCGGGCAGACATTTCAATGCTTCTTCATATTTATCTTTCTGAGGAGACCCAATATACTCCCTCTCAAAATTACCCTCAGCACCGGCTTCAAAGAGGTTAACACCTAAAAAGCCAATCCTACCACCGGAATATATATAAAACTGAAAAGAGAAGTCCTGCACCTTTTTCAACCACGGTTCAACAATTAGCTCCTTTTGCTGTTTCAACCTACTCTTAACCCACACTTCACTCCTCGCAACAAACTGCTCAGACAGTACTGGGTAGAGCCCCCTCCCTGAAGAGCTCCACGGAGTTTTAAACACATAAGGGGTTTTGTTTTCAGACATCCATTTATTTATCTGCTCAACACTATTAACTACTATTGGAGTGTAGGGGATGGAGATATAATCCAATGATTCTGCTCTCGCTCTGAAATTCTTCAAGAAAAGCACTGAGGTTCTTCTGCTGTAAAACTCCCTGTGAGACTTCCTCCACTCGGCAACAGAGCTATCTAAAAAGCTGTCGCTGCAAAACTTTTTTAATGGCGTTAATATTCTATGGGCAGCCCTGCTCCACCCCCACGGCGAAAGCTTACCAATTTCACCACTATTCCACGCTCCTACCTCTTCCATAGTGCAGACCTGTGGCCAATCAATCCCCATCTCACCCATAAAATTCTGAAATTCTGAAACATCTTCTTTATTGGTCGATATCAAACCGTCGTTACCACTACCTGCCAATCCCATCAATGGAGCAATGTCAGCCTCAAATTTACGCAGATGAGCCGGTGGCATGTAGCTTACGGTATCGTTTGCAATTGCCATCTCGCATGTGGGATTAAACAGATAAATATTTTGCATTACTACAACTCCTGATTTTACGTCAAAGGTAATCAAACAATATATCACAACTAAAAAAAGGCTTCTGCAAAGTGGTAGATTTCGGTAATAATAC
>JALVBA010000269.1 GCA_027010905.1 Marinilabiliaceae bacterium | reverse complement strand
TAGTAATTCGTTTCATCGGTTTTTTTTAGTAGGTAATTAATAATTGTTTAATTTATTGAATTTACAATTCATAAACAAATCTTTTAATGATTTGTTCAAAGCAGTAAAAAAAATCTATTCAAATTCCGATGTAAAATGAAACTCAATATCCTTAAAGCTCTCCTGAGCCATCTGCAACATGTAGGCTGAGTCTGCAAGAAAAACATCTCTTCCATACTTATCTTTTGCTATATATTGAGCTTTACGTTTTTTGAAGTCTGACAGCTGCTCCGGGTTGTTTGATTTCATCCAGCAGGCTTTATGTAGTCTGATAGGCTCGTATCGACACTTGGCATTGTACTCATGCTCCAGTCTGTATTGTATCACCTCAAACTGCAATGCACCAACCGTACCAATAATTTTACGACCGTTATATTGACTGATAAATAGTTGTGCTACTCCCTCATCCATCAACTGATCAACACCTTTAGCCAACTGTTTCGATTTCATGGGGTCTGCATTCTCGATATACCGGAACAATTCAGGCGAGAAGCTTGGCAATCCCTTAAAGTTCATCTTCTCACCCTGAGTGAGTGAATCGCCAATCTTGAAATTGCCTGAATCGGGTATTCCAATAATGTCTCCCGGCCACGCCTCATCAACAACAGACTTCTTCTGTGCCATGAAAGCGGTAGGACTGGAAAACTTCATATTTTTACCCAATCCCACATGCAGATAGTAAGTGTTACGCTCAAACTTGCCTGAACATACCCGTAAGAAGGCAATCCTGTTACGGTGATTAGGATCCATGTTAGCATGAATCTTGAATACAAACCCGCTAAACTTCTCTTCGAAAGGGTCAACCATGCGAACATCAGTTTTCGATGGGAGAGGAGGAGGTGCTATCTCCAAAAAGCAATGCAGTAGCTCCCTTACACCAAAGTTATTCAGTGCACTGCCAAAAAACACAGGGGCAAGCGTAGCATCGCGGTACTCATCAACGCTGAATTCATTGTACACACCCTCAACAAGATCAATATCCTCGCGCAGAGTGTCGGCTGACTCTTTGCCTATATGTTCTTCAATCTCGGGAGTATTAACATTAGAGAAACTAAGACCAGATTCAAGAACCTGTTTGCCGGGAGTAAACAGGTAGAGATTCTCCTCGTACAGGTTGTAGACACCACGGAACTCTGTTCCGTTCCCGATAGGCCAGCTAAGCGGGCGAACCTTTATCTGAAGCTGCTCCTCAATCTCGTCCAGCAGGTCAAAATAGTCTTTACTTGGGCGATCCATCTTATTAACAAAAACCATCACAGGAGTTTTGCGCATCCGGCACACCTCCATAAGTTTCTTCGTTTGAGCTTCAACACCCTTGGCAGCATCAACAACAATAATTACACTGTCAACAGCAGTTAAGGTGCGAAATGTATCTTCGGCAAAGTCCTGGTGACCGGGAGTATCGAGAATATTAACCTTATAATTTTTATACTCAAACCCCATAACCGAAGTGGCAACAGAAATACCCCTCTGCCTCTCAATCTCCATGAAGTCGGAGGTGGCTGTTTTTTTTATCTTATTCGACTTAACTGCACCGGCTTCGTGGATGGCTCCTCCAAAAAGCAATAGTTTCTCTGTTAGCGTTGTTTTACCCGCATCAGGGTGACTGATTATACCGAATGTTCGTCTTTTTGCTATCTCCTCTTTTAATCCCATGCTCATTTTTATAAGTCTGCAAAGATAATTGTTAATAGGGAATTGTCAAGTTTACGAGATTTTAAACTTAACCCGCATTATTCATCAGGTGTTAAATCGTCAATAAAAGCATCAGTTTTTCAAACCTTATATTTTGTGGGTGACAAATCATGTGTTTTTATAGAAGTCATTACAAAT
>JALVBA010000268.1 GCA_027010905.1 Marinilabiliaceae bacterium | reverse complement strand
GTGGCAAAGGACCCGGAAGCAGCTATGCGCATAAAGCAGATTTTGAAAGAATCACCCCCAAATCCACGTGCCCGTTTTGTTGATATGAGTATCTCAAAAACAGGACTTCAAATATCAAGGAGTTAACCATGAAAGGCATAATCCTCGCCGGCGGTTCCGGCACAAGACTCTATCCAATAACAAAAACGGTAAGCAAGCAGCTTCTGCCTATCTACGACAAACCGATGATCTACTATCCCCTGTCTGTCCTTATGCTGGCAGGAATTCGGAATATTCTTGTTATCTCCACACCTTCAGACCTGCCCCGATTCAAGGATCTTCTTGGTGATGGAAGTAATCTGGGCTTGAACTTCAGTTACAAGGTACAGCCCTCCCCCGACGGCCTTGCTCAGGCCTTTATTCTGGGAGAGGAGTTTATTAAAGATGATGATGTTTGTCTTGTTCTGGGTGATAACATCTTCTATGGACACGGCCTTACAGAACTGCTTAATGGTGCGGTAAAGAATGTAACGGAGAATAGCAAAGCCACCGTTTTTGGTTACTATGTAAATAATCCCAAAGCCTACGGTGTTGCAGCTTTCGATGCTGAGGGGAACGTAACAAGTATAGAGGAAAAACCTGAAAATCCAAAATCCAACTATGCGGTTGTAGGGCTATATTTTTATCCTAACTCGGTAGTGGAAATTGCAAAGAATGTTAAACCATCTGACAGAGGCGAGCTGGAAATAACATCCGTTAATCAGGCCTATCTTGAGAAAGGAGACTTAAAAGTAGAGCTGATGGGCCGTGGCTACGCCTGGCTGGACACCGGAACCCACGAAAATCTTCTGGATGCCTCCCAGTTTATACAAACAATAGAAAACCGCCAGGGCTTAAAGGTTGCCTGTATCGAAGAGATAGCTTTTGAGATGGGATATATTAATGCCGATCAGCTTTTAAAGCTCGCAGAACCCCTTAAAAAGAACCAGTACGGACAGTATTTGATAAACAGAGCATAAGAAGAGAAATAACCGCCGATAAACTCTGATTAACCCGGAGTTGTTGATTACTTTTGTTCGTAGTATAATAAAGTAAGAGGTTAACATGACCAAACTGCCGACAGGA
Source organism: Marinilabiliaceae bacterium (assembly GCA_027010905.1). Taxonomy (GTDB): domain Bacteria; phylum Bacteroidota; class Bacteroidia; order Bacteroidales; family Marinilabiliaceae; genus JAADEM01. Next base: position 771 of record JALVBA010000268.1, on the reverse strand, counting down.
ATACAGACATTTTCAGAGATACGGGAAGATAACTATGCCTATGTGGATAAGACAAAGGATATCTTCAGACTGATTGACAATGGGAAGTACTATTTCCTTTCCCGCCCCCGGCGTTTTGGGAAATCCCTGCTTATCGATACAATTTCCGAACTTTTTAAAGGGAGTAAAGAGTACTTTAAAGGGCTTTATATTTACGATAAATGGGACTGGAGTGTTACGTATCCGGTAATTAAAATAAGCTTTGCCAGCGGTGATTACTCAAGTATTGAAAGTTTAAAAGAAAAGATTGATTTAATAATTGAGGATAATTGCGATACTCTGGACCTTGATTTTGGCAAACATAAAAATCTTATCCGGCTGATCAAAGGTGCATATAACAAGTATGGACATAAGGTTGTAGTACTGGTAGATGAGTACGATAAACCCCTGATAGATGTTATTACAAACTGGGAACAGGCAGAAAATAATCGGAGGGTAATGGGGAACTTCTATTCCGCTATAAAAGATAGTGACCGGTACGTACGTTTTGCCATGCTTACTGGAGTAAGCAAGTTCTCGCAGATGAGTCTTTTCAGTCATCTTAACAACCTGACCGACATAACAATGAACAGCAAATATGGCACCATTACAGGCTATACACAGAAGGATCTTGAAACAACTTTCAAGGAACATTTAGAAGGTGTGAATATGGATGAGGTCAGGAAGTGGTATAATGGGTACAATTATTTTGCAGAACCTCTATACAATCCTTTTGATATTCTTGTTTTTATT
>JALVBA010000267.1 GCA_027010905.1 Marinilabiliaceae bacterium | reverse complement strand
CCTCAATAACTATATTACACTTTGCAATAATATACGAAACGAACCATCTGTTGAGAAGCTTGAAATACATTATTATATGAAATTAGCATGGTTCGAACCTAATGATAATAAATTTACTAGTCAATGGTACTTGAAAAACATTAATGCATATAATTTTGAAACAGGTACTTCTGTTTGGGACATTACTAAAGGTAAACCTACAATAAAAGTCGCTGTACTTGACGCAGGACTGAATTGGGATGAAGAAGAGTTTGGCCCTAATGAGAATTATTCTGATTTAGCTGATATTGTTTATCATAACACGGGTGAAGATGAATGGTATTTTTGGGATGAACCCTCTTCAGGTAATGAAGTAAATGATGATCAAAATGGGGGATATTTTAACGAACATCAGTATTATGAATATACTGATGACCTTAAAGGTTGGGATTTTTGTGAAAAGCATGATAATTATCCCAATTCTTTATTTACAGATAATGATGTAAGACCTAATCATGTTAACTATACACATGGTGATGGTGTAACAGGTATTATTGCAGCAAAAACAAATAATAATTTTGGTGTTGCAGGTATTGCAGGGGGTGATATTGATAATAGCAATGAGGGCATAAAGATAATCCCCTTAAAAATCGATGACAAAATAGGTGATGTTGAATATTTGCCAACGGAATCTGTTGAAGCTGCAATAGTTTATGCTGTTAATATGGGTGCAAAAGTCATTAACATGTCCTTTGGACTTTTTCAGGTAGGGATAAATACAGATTTAGATGATGAGATTAGCTATGCCATTGACAATGGAGTTACATTAATAGCTTCTTCGGGAAATATCGATCCTAATTATCCTGCTCAAACCGCAGTTTGGTATCCTGCTAATAATGATGACGTTATTGCAGTTGGTGCTACAAATGAATATAATCATTGGTACAATTTTTCTTGCTATGGCCCGGAAATGGAATTAAGTGCACCCGGAAAAGATATCATTGTTGTTGATGATGCCGGGACACAAACAGTATCAGGAACTTCCTTATCTGCTCCAATGGTTACTGCTACAGTTGCATTAATGCTATCGGTAAATCCTTATCTTCCTAATGGTTCAGTAGATGAAGAAGGCACTATAAGGTATATTTTAAAAAATACAGCTACAGGACATGAAAATGGATGGGATGATAGAACAGGCTACGGTATTGTTAACACTTACGAGGCTGTTTGTAAAGCAATCGACTATAAACCAAATGTTACCGTTAGCGAAGATGCTGTTTGGAACGATAGATTTATTTCACAAAAAGACCTTATTATTGAATCGGGAACAAACCTTACTATTAAAGGGGAAGTTTTTATGGGTAAAAATGCCCGTATAATTGTACAACCGGGAGCCGTTTTAACCATTGATGGCGGAAAAGTAACTAATATTCCGTTTTGTGGAAAAGAAAACGAAAGATGGTGGGCCATTGAAGTAAGAGGAAATATTTATGATAACCAGTTTGAATATGCCGGGCATCCGTTAGCTCAGGGAAAACTAATCTTGAAAAATGCCACCATCGAAAATGCTAAAGTTGCAGTAAGAACTTTTCAGTATGAAGACTTCTCAAAAGCAGGTGGCATAGTTTACGCTTCTAATACTACTTTTAAAAATAACTTAAGGGCATTGTCAATTTGGCCGTATAAAAATATTAAAAACGGAGTTGAGTACAAATATAAGGCGGGTTTCTCGAATTGTACTTTTATAAATGATGCAACAGCTATTAACAATACTGTTTTTAATGTTCCACAGGTTGTGCTTTGGGGAGTTAAAGGTATTGTTTTTAACGAATGTACTTTTGAAAATGACGCACTGGAAACTCTTAACCACTATCCTTCCGGAGAAGCTATTGAAGCCGTG
>JALVBA010000266.1 GCA_027010905.1 Marinilabiliaceae bacterium | reverse complement strand
GTCTAATTCTGCGTTATAATACTCTAAAAAATAATAAGGATAAACAAAATGGCAGCAATACTGTTACCACTAGCACAAGGATTTGAAGAGGTAGAAGCTGTATCTCTAATAGATGTACTTAGACGAGGTGGCTTGGCTGTTCGAATAGCAACTGTTGATCCACATAAAGATGATAACTTAGTCTTAGGAGCAAATGGTATTACAATACAAGCCGATACCAATATCAAAAATGTTGTAGCTGATGATTTTGATATGATTTTACTCCCTGGAGGTTGGGAAAATACATATACTTTAGCAGAAAATGAAACCGTACAAAATCTATTAAAAGAGTTTAAATTTAAAGATAAAGTAGTTGGTTCTATCTGTGCAGCAGCCTATGCACTCAAAAAAGCTGATGTCTTGGGCAATGACTACACCTGTTACCCTGCAGCAGCCGATGAAGTTAACCATGAAGGTTATCGTGATGACCAAGCTGTGGTTATTGATGGAAATATTATGACTTCAAGAGGACCTGGGACAGCTCTCTGCTTTGGACTTGAGATTGTTAAACGATTTTCAGGAGAAGAAAGTTATGAGGCTGTTAAAGAAGGGATGTTATTGGATTTTTGTAAGTAGTTTGTCATTTTTCTGAACCTTTGCAACAGAAGATTTTATTAAAAATATGCTATATTCAATTTAGATAATATTAACTATTTAAGGCAACTAATGTCCCAAGAACCTAACGAAAATACGCCACAAATAAACACTCAACCAAAGTTCACTCACCTCCATCTACATACAGAGTTCTCTATGTTAGATGGAGCAAATAAGATTCCTATCCTTGCAAAAAAAATCAAAGAGATGGGTATGGATAGTGTTGCCATGACCGACCATGGAAATATGTTTGGAACAATTACATTTTATAATGAGATGAAAAAAAATGGCATTAAACCTATTATTGGAATGGAAGCCTATATTCATAACGAAGAGGAGATAGGAGATAAATCGACACGAAAACGTTTTCACCTCTGTCTCTATGCCAAAAATGATGTGGGTTATAAAAATCTTATGTATTTAAGTTCACAAGCCTTTATGCACGGTTTTTACTACTACCCACGAATCAACTGGAAGATGCTTAAAGAGAATTCTGAGGGGCTTATATGCTCCTCTGCTTGTCTACAAGGGGAAATAAACTGGCATCTGAACCTTAGTGAACGAAATGTTAAAAATGGAGCGTTAGGATACGATGAAGCAAAAAGAGTAGCCCTACGTTACAAAGAGGTATTTGGAGATGACTTCTATATGGAGATTATGCGTCATGGAATTGACCACCAATACAATATTGACAAACAGATTATTCAACTGAGTCAAGAGACAGGCATAAAAATTATTGCTACCAATGATACCCACTACACCCTACAGTCCGATGCCGATGCACACGAAGCGTTTATGTGTATAGCCATGAACAAACTCTACGATGACCCCAACCGTATGCGTCACTCGGTGCATGAGTTTTATATAAAATCACCTGAGCAGATGGCAGAGCTGTTTGCTGATATGCCTGAAGCCATAGAGAACACCCAAGAGATAGCCGACAAATGTAACCTAGAGATAAAACTTGGAAACCCTACACCACCAAACTTCAAATTTGCAAGACAAGTAGCACAAGAGGAGGGATTAACACTACCCGAACCAAATGAAGAGTACTCTTTAGCAAATGATAGCACTCTCTTTACCCACCTCTCAAAAAAAGGGCTTGAAAAACGTTTAGCCATTGTTCCCCAAGAGAAACATCAAGAGTATCGTGACCGATTACAAGTGGAGATGGACATTATTAACTCTATGAAGTTCCCTGGGTATATGTTGATTGTTTGGGAGTTTGTTGATGCAGCGAAGCAGATGAAGAT
>JALVBA010000265.1 GCA_027010905.1 Marinilabiliaceae bacterium | reverse complement strand
CACTAAAACAATGCAATGTTATTCATTAATTACTATCTATGTGTAAAAACACAAAAAGAGGATGAGATTATATCCCTTCCTCTTTTTGTAAACAAATAGCTAAATCAAGAGTGTTGCTAGAAACAACGCTCTCGATGTAAATCATGATTACAAGAGATTATTTATAATGAATTAAAGTTTTGAAGAGTTCTCCATCAGGTATTTCTCTGCCTCAACAGACCATAGCCCTTGATGACTTTCGCATATCTCATGCAATTTGGCGTACACAGGATTTTCCTTTCCTCTGTCGGCAAAATCGGAGATAGCAGTCAATGGCATCTCAATATGATTATAGATTAGTTTCTTCCCTCCAGGTATTTTGGGCAGATTAAGAGTTGTCTCAATCACCGCATTGATACCACCGATATGAGTTACCAGTCCGGCAGGATCAAGCCCGGTACTCATCACATTTATAGCCTCTTTCATATCGTCAGTATTACCTCCGCTAGTTCCCACAATATGAGTAAAAGCATAGTGAACATTATAAAAGTTCATCGATGCTTTAAAGTTAGGATTAGATGGCCCTGCAAAGAAATTCAGACAGCCATCGAAAGCAAGGATAGCATCAGCCTGCTCAATAACAGGAGCAACAGGGGCAAACACAAAAACATCATCATAGCCCTTACTGTTGGTAATTGCTTTTAACCCTTCAACGGCATCCGTCATCTCTGAAGTATTAACATACCTCAAGTCAATACCTCTCGATTTTGCAAACTCAACGGTGTAGAGAGTTGCAGCACGATCCAACCTTGTCTGGTCGATATCTGTAACCACCATTAAGCCCGGCTTCCGGTCTTTGCGACTCAGAGCGTAGTTTATGGCAGCCAGTCCCATAGGGCCAACTCCGGCCAAAACAGCCATATTACCACCGTCAACAATCTCCATTTTATGAATATAAGATCCCGGATTGATATGGTAATTAGCGTGCATGGCACCAATCACACACGAGAGAGGTTCTGCCAATGATGCAGGATAAAATCCATCTCCATTGTATGGTAACAGACAACCAAGTTCCATCACCTCAGCAGGAATAACCACGTAGGTAGCATCACCCCCAATATATTTGTATGAATATCCGGGTGCGCTTAAAATTCCCACAGGACCATCCTCATAGTTGAGGGCAGGCTGAATTGAGAATTTACCTCCCGGTTGAAACTGCTCTTTCCATTTTGATCCTACCTCCACAATCTCACCGGCAAACTCATGACCGATAATCACAGGGTTTTCAGCCACATCGTCAGGAACTCTTTTATGGTCTGTACCCTGATTGGCTGCTTTGTATGATGACATGCAGATGCTGTCGCAAACTACTTTTGCCAATATCTCATTCTCTTTGATGGCGGGGAGCTCAAACTCCTCAAACCTCAAATCTCTCTTTCCGTATAGTCTAACTGCTTTTGTTTTCATATTCTATAAAATAAGCCTCCCTCAATCCCCCCTTTAGGGGGGAAGAAATAAGGATGTTATAAATTATCATTCTTCATCAATATCCAATAATAGTATCTCAAATACTATCCTTTTCTCTCACACTATATGAGTGTTTGTCATGATTTTTGCTCCCTCGACTTCGCTCGGGAAGAGCAAAAATCCCGCCAAACGTAATTATTTTTCTTCTTTTACCCCGGGTTAAAACCCGGGGCTATTTAGATTGAACTCCCAAGAGAGCTCTTTATTTAATCATTTCCCCTCCCCCATTTGGGGGGAGGTTGGGAGGGGGCTTCTCTACCTCTACCTCAGCATCTCCTGTCCACCGGTTACCGGTATAGCCTGACCTGTTTCGTACTCCTGCTCTATTGCATAGAGTATCGCCCGTACCACGTCAATCACGCGACAACCTCGTTTGGCCGGCACCTGATTTTCATAAAACTGTTTTACATCCTCAATTGTTTTGGCTCCCGGCACTTTTCCTGCTTTCAGGTATTGAACAAAGAGTCCATTTTCAGGATTACTCCATAGCAAACCGTCAAAGAAGTTTCCGGGGCAGATAGAGTTAACCTTTATTCTGTCGGGCATCAGTTCAAGGGCAAACGACTGAGTTAGTCCGATGCCGCCAAATTTACCACCTGCATAAGCAAAGTTACGGTTACTTCCTTTCAGCCCCGACTTTGAGTTGATTTGCAGGATATCCATATAGTATGAATCGTCACTGTATTGTGACTGAATTTTCATCACTTTGGATGAGTATTTGGCGCAGTAGAAATAACCGGCATAGTTAACCTTGGTCATCAGGTCAAAGGTTTTTGGATCCATCTCATCCAGTCCTCCGGCACGCAGGATTCCTGCGTTACTAATCATCACATCCAATCCACCAAAGTGGAGTGTTGTCTCATTAATCAGATTCTCAACTGAATCAGGATTGGAGACATCGGTTTTAACAAATAGAGCCTTATTGGAGTATCCTTTCCCATTGAGCTTATCAATCATCTCCATACCAACCTCCTCATTGAGGTCTGCCACAACAATGTTAGCACCCTCCTCAAAAAGTTCTGTTGCAATGCCTGCACCAAACCCCTGAGCACCTCCCGTAACAATTACCACACGCCCGGTAATACGCTGACGACCAACTACCTTCGACGGTTCAATTTCTATCTTCGCTTTACCTTTGATGATTACACATTCAGGTGCTTCAGAACTACTTTTATACCAATCTGCAAATGTGTCCTTGAGCTCTGTGGCATCGTCAATCACAAGCGTGGTACTTTTTGCATCTGTAGCATCACCCTTTTCATCGGTCAAATGACAGGTTACCAATCCATTTTTTGAAGCCAACATTCTAACTGCTGGCAGTGTTTCTATTATATTCATAAGACCCCTCCTAAACCTCCCCTAAAGGGGAGGAAGTAATATTATTATTTGTTTAACTATTTTATTACGTACTGTATAAGTTTGTGACCCAGCTCTGCAAACTCAATCTTTTTATTCTGCTTGTAAGCACCGTTTTTATTCAGGATTCCTTCTCCCTTTGTAGCAAATAGATATTGATGAGCAGCAAGTATACAGGCACCCTCATAGTTTATTTTCATCAGATCATTATCCAATGGCGTTTTACCTCCTGTAAAAACCTCGATAGGCTGTTTTCCTGGAGCGTTGTGTTCAGTTCCAAAAGTTACAACAAATCCCTCTTTTACCAAAGCCATAACATACTCTTTCATTTTGTCATGGTTGTTTCTGGTTGGGATAAACTCCACAGAATAGTAACCACGATTCTTCAAATCAACTATTGCTTTAGGCAAATCACCTTCAAAATCGGTGTAGTTACCTTTAGCATCGTCAGCAAGAAAAGGGTATGTAGGAATTCCACCTGCTTTAATAATGATATTGTGGATAGCTGTTGTATCGAGAAATACCGAAGGATCTTCCTCTACAAAAGCGGTACCACCGGCTTTCAGTAGCTTGCTGCGTATTTCATTCTCTACAGCAGCCTCATCAGTTATTTCTGATTTCAAAGCCTGTCTGCCAAAAAGCTTTTTGAAGAAACCCAGCCGCTCCTTCTCTGTTGAGAAGCTGTTGACTGCAAGTTCTCTGATAGCTCTGGCAAGATGTCGCTCACGCACCTGATCTTTCGCAAAAGTGCTTTTTATCTCATCAAAATTGAGTGACAACTTAATGCCGGCATCTGCCATGATTCTGTTCACCTTCTCCATCATCTCCTTTACCTGAGCATTATTCTGATCTTTAATATGGGCAATCTTTGCCAAATCAGGTTTTGGTAACACAACAGGATAGGCCAAAGCTTTTCCACTAAGATATGTTCGCCCGGGATTAGCCGGATCATTTACGCGCAAACCTTTCTCCTTCTTCTCTGCATCAAGCCCAATGAACTCAACATTAAAAAGAGGGAAAAGTCCGTTCTTTATTGTCTGATACGACCAAGCATCGTAGGCATCGAAAGTAAAAAAATCATTTACTCCAACAACTTTCACACCTTCGGCGGCAGCCTGCTCAACAGCCTCTTCAACACAACAGAATGCACTAAAGGAGTGCGGTGTATGCAGGTGGCAGTTTACTTTAGGGGAGCCCCCCTCAATCCCCCCTAAGGGGGGAAGATTTGATGGTATTAATTTTTTCCAGAAATCCATTTGCTATTTACTAAGTATGTATTGAAGGCTTCACTTAAAAGTGAAACCTTCAATTATGAGTTTATTGTCACAATATAAAGAGGGTTTCCCATTATCCTCCCCCATTTGGGGAAGCCTGCCTGCCGTCAGGCAGGGCCGAGAGGGGGCTTATATCCCCAATTTATTTCGTCTGATCTGTTCAGCTTCGGTAAAGTTAGATTTAACAACATGACCTTTGAGCGGAACAATCTTCTCATGAATAGCATCAATTATCCAATGCGGTTGAGGGAAGAACGAATCTTCAAGCTCAAAGGCCGGTGTAATCCAGTTACGTGAACCAACGACTACCGGAGGCGCATCAAGGTAATCGAATGCAAGCTCAGTAATATTCCGAGCCAAATCGTTAAGGAAAGAGCCACGTGACGAAGCATCACCCGTAATAAGAATTCTACCTGTCTTCTTAACAGACTCAATCACCAAATCGTAATTAAACGGCACAAGTGAACGGGCATCAATAATCTCAGCACTCATGCCGTACTTCTCATCAAGCTCTTTAGCAGCATCGAGAGCACGGTAGAGAGTTGCTCCGATAGAGAGAACAGTTACATCTTTACCCTCTCTCTTAATATCGGGCTCGCCAAGAGGAATCTCGTAATATCCTTCCGGCACACCATCTTTGTGGAACTGCTCACCAATATCATACACCCTTTGACTCTCAAAGAATATTACCGGATCAGTACCCTGAAGAGCACTGTTCATAAGACCTTTGGCATCATAGGGAGTAACAGGAAATACAACCTTCAATCCAGGAATATGTGCTACCAGTGAAGTCCAGTCCTGCGAGTGCTGAGCACCATACTTTGAACCTACTGATACACGGATAACAACCGGCATCTTCAGCACATTTCCACTCATAGCCTGCCATTTAGGAAGTTGGTTAAACACCTCGTCACCACTACGACCAAGAAAATCGCAATACATGATTTCAGGAACAACACGACCACCACACATTGCATAACCGATAGCAGTACCAACGATGGCAGCTTCGGCAATAGGTGAGTTAAACAGGCGGTGGTAAGGAAGAGCCTCAGTCAGTCCGCGATAGACGGCAAATGCGCCACCCCAATCACGGTTCTCTTCACCGTAAGCAATCATTGTAGGGTCTTTGTAGAATCTGTCGGCTATAGCCTCAAAGATACCGTCACGTAGTTGATACTGCTTCATCTTAGAGAAACTCTTACCATCTTTATCAAAAGCAAAACGTTCTTTACGGGCAATCTGTGCAAATCTGAAATTCTCCTCAAGAGGCATCAGCACATCCGGCTCTCTATCTTCCATACGATCCACAGACTCATCAGAGAACATCATCTCTCCGATAATTTCCGGATTTTTGTCAAGATCCATTCTTGGTGAAACCTCATCATCAATAGAGAGCTTAAACATATCGAGAAGTAGTGAATCTATCTCCTCCTTAATCTGTATAAACTCCTCTTTTGTGGCAACACCACCTTTAATAATCTCCTTTTCATATCCTATAATACAATCCTGACTCTCCCATGCCTCTACCTCCTCTTTAGAGCGATAGGATGAAGCATCAGAAGGTGAGTGACCGCTATAACGATAAGTTAAAATATCAAGCAAAACAGGCCCCTTCTTCTTTTCAAGGAGCTTCTGCTTTCTTTTGTATGCATCAATTACAGCAAGAGGATTGTATCCGTCAACGCGCTCGGCATGAAGTTGATCTTCATTAACTCCAGCACCTATACGAGCAGCAACGCCATATCCCATTGTTTCGCCGGCTGTCTGTCCGCCCATACCATACTGGTTATTCATAATGGTCATAATAATGGGCAATCCACCTTTCATATCACCTTCCCACAGTTTGTTAAACTGATCCATGGCAGCAAACATCAGACCTTCCCATACAGGTCCGGTAGCCATTGAGGCATCACCAATATTTGCAACAACGATACCCGGCTTGCGGTTCACTTTTTTGTAGAGAGCAGCACCGACAGCAATATCGCCACTACCACCAACAATAGCATTGTTAGGGTATACACCAAATGGAGTGAAGAATGCGTGCATACTTCCACCAAGTCCTTTGTTAAACCCTGTTTCGCGGGCAAACATCTCGGCAAGTGTTCCATAGATAAGGAATCGTTTTGCCAAAGATTTCATATCTCCTTTATATCCCTTCTTAACAACATTATAAGTTACACCATCAAAGAACTCTTCCATAATTTTCTCAAGCTCTTTCTCCTTTAGTTTATGAATCGCACTCAACCCTTTTGCAAGAATCTCGCCATGACTCCTGTGCGACCCGAAGATAAAGTCATCAACATTAAGGTTGTAAGCCATGCCAACAGCTGCAGCCTCCTGACCGATAGAGAGATGAGCAGGCCCTGGATGGTTATACTCAACCCCCTTGTATCCGTTGGTTGTTTTAATCAGGTTAAGCATTGTTTCAAACTCTCTGATTAAAGACATATCATGGTAGATACGGAGAAAATCCTCTTTTGAGAAGTTCTTCTTCTCCTCTTTAACTGTTTTCTTGTACTGATTAATCGGAATGGGCTTAAAGGTTAACTCACCTGCTTTTCTGGCCTCTTTCGGATCGATAAACTGACTTTTAGGCATAACTTTGTATTTTTAGTAGCCCCTCCCCAACCCTCCCCCAAGGGGAGGGAGACTATTGGTAGCAGGAACTCGATTTATTTTATAGTTTAACAGCTGTTCTCCTTTCTCCTCCCCCTTTGGGGGAGGCCGGGAGGGGGCTTCTT
>JALVBA010000264.1 GCA_027010905.1 Marinilabiliaceae bacterium | reverse complement strand
CCTTCAGATACAAGATAGTCACGAACCGCTTTTGCCCTGTTTTCTGACAGAGAGAGGTTATACTCTTCGCTACCAACACTATCAGTATGCCCACCAATCTCTACATTCAAATCGGGATTACTTTTTAGCAACTCAACAAGAGTGTTTAGCTCAGCAAATGACTCTCGTTTTAATTCATACGAATCAGTTTCAAAGAAGATATTTTTAAGTACTATCTTTTCTCCCACTCTAATAGGACTTAGGTAGACATTCAGTTGCTGAGGGCTGTCAATATCCTTAATGCCATCTAAATGAAAACTTTCAGAATAGAAGAGATACCCTTTTTTCTGAATACTAAGCGCATAGCTATGCCCCACAGGGAGACACACCAGAAAACTCCCCGAGTATGCATCCGACCATGAGTTTACCACCGGCTTGTTTTTCTCAATATCCTTCAGGATAAATGAAGCCTTAATAAGCTCTTTTGTCTCTTTATCATAAACCTTACCCTTAACATACGTTACCGGTTGAGGCCTTAACTTCTCGGGTAATTTAAACATGTATAGATCTTTCCCTTTTGTTTCCGAAGGCAGTCCGTCAGAGGAGAAATATGCTGTGGAACCTTTTGCATTTATTACCAGCCCTATCTCATCGTGAAGAGTATTTATGGGGTAACCAAGGTTCTCAGGTGCACCCCACTGCCCGGCACTATCGCGTCGGCATACAAAAAGATCCATATTACCCATTCCTGGCCATCCATCTGAAGAGAAGTATAGCGAACGGTTATCGTGATGAATAAACGGAGAGTTCTCATCACCCGGTGTATTTACTTTATCTCCAACATTATTTACTCTTGCAAAAACAGGCGTTCTATCGGGTTTAAAGCCAATTAATGTGGCCGACCAGATATCCTTCTTCCCTTCACCTCCACTTCGGTTACTCACAAAGTAGAGAGTTCTGCCATCAGACGAAAAGCTTGGTTGCGACTCCCAATAGGGTGTATTTACCGGAGCACCCAGATTTTTAGGAGCCGACCATCCTCCGGCTGTTTTGTAGGAGAAATAGATATCACAGCTACCCATCGAACCACTCTTTCCACAGGCGGTAAAATACATCCATTTTCCATCGGCCGACAAACATTGGGCACCCTCATTCCTATCGGTATTCAAACTACTCACCGGATGTCTGCTCCCCCACTCTTTACCACTCTTTTCAGATACAAAAAAGTCTTCACCAAAATATTGTGCTATTTTTGGCAATTTTTCTGTTTTAAACCTTGCAGTATCCTTTGGAACCAAAACAGTAAAAACCATCGACTCCTCATCAGCAGTAATACTTGGCCAGTACTCATCGAAGTTGCTGTTTACTTTTGAACCCAGATTCACAGGTTCAAATACCACAGGTTTGTTTACCGCCTCTTCGGCAAATTCAGCCTGGGTTATCCACCGGTCAGCATCCAATCTGCTTCTTTTGCCCTTAGTCTTCTCCTTGTACTTATTCATCCAGGTCACGGTCTCATCTCTGTTTCCGAGATAGAAACTGGCAACTCCGAGATTATAATAGGCAGTAAGGAAAAATGTAGAATCTATCTCAATTGCTCTTTTAATCAAATCATATTCGCACTGATACTCTTTTTGTGTGTAGTAGATATCAGCCAAAAGAAAATATGCTTCAATAAACTTCCTATCTTTCTTTATTGCCTGTTTTAGTAATGAAACCGCTTCACCATAATTATTATCGACGAACGATCTGCCGGCCTGCATGTACAGATTGCCTGCTTTCTTCGATTTAGTAGAGAGCTTTTGTGCCTCAACTCCCTGAAGAGCCATAAGCAGAAGTAGAAAAATTATTAACCTATTTATCAAATTAATTTTCATTTTATACTCAATTTAACCATACCTATATCCGAC
>JALVBA010000263.1 GCA_027010905.1 Marinilabiliaceae bacterium | reverse complement strand
GTCATTAAATTATGAAAAGTTAAACTATTAATTGAAACCGCCACGTGCGAGAGCATGCGTGGTGGTGTGAGAGGGCGGGGGAGTAATCCCCCTACCTACTCGATTTTATGATTTTATTGTTTATTATAGTAAACTTTCAGGATTAATATTCTCTTTCTCTATATCCTTAAAATATTTGTAGGTACCCACTTTTATTTCGTAAGTAGCTGCTTCGTCACAAACAATTATTCCTTTAGGATGCATTTGAAGTGCACTGATTGTCCACATGTGATTAATACCCTCTTCAATGGCATTTTGTAGTGCCCGGGCTTTATTATGGCCATTAACAATAATCAAAACCTTTTTCGAATCAAGTACGGTGCCAATGCCTACTGTTAGTGCAGTCTTAGGTACTTTGTCAGGGTCGTTATCAAAAAAGCGCGAGTTGGCCAGAATTGTATCGTAGGTTAAAGATTTCACACGGGTTCTCGACTGTAGCGATGACCCCGGTTCATTAAAGGCAAGGTGTCCATCGGGGCCTATACCACCAAGAAATAAATCAATTCCACCAAGGCTCTTGATTTTCTCCTCGTAACGTAAACATTCAGCTGTCAGATCTTTTGCACTTCCATTTAAGAGATTGGCATTTTTAGGCTTAATATCAATATGGCTGAAAAAGTTATCCCACATAAAAGTGTAGTAGCTCTGCGGATGATTATTAGGAATACCTATATATTCATCCATATTAAAGGTTACTACATTCTTAAATGATACTTTGCCATCTCTGTTTAATTTAATTAACTCCTTGTATGTTCCAAGTGGAGAGGAGCCAGTTGGCAATCCTAAAATGAAAGGGGTGTCAGCCTTGTGGCTGTTAATTTGACTTGCAATATACCAGGCAGTCCATTTAGATGCCATTTGGTAATCAGGTTCAATAATTAAGCGCATCGGAATGTTTTTTAGGTTATTTAAAGAATACTATTTTGTAGGATAAGTTTAGTAGTACTTCACATATCCAATATTGAATTTCACAGGGTCGATCTGAGCTTTGCTACCATTTAATATTACCCTTTGAAAATTTCCTTCCGGATTGGTAGGTGCAATATATGCTTCATTCAATAGTTCAAGGCCACGTTCCCTTTTTCTTCTCATTAAATAATCAAGGAATTTAACGTTTATATTGAAGTAGTAAAGCTTCAATTTAGGATTAAAAGTGCCCTCGGAGAGCTTATATAGTACCTGTTGACTTTTGTCTGAAATAATATTGTCATTTTCATCAAGGTACTTGCCCAAGGAGTCTAATTTAGGAATGTAGATTGATAATCTTGCCGGAGGAGGAAATCTGTCAAGTGTTGATGCGAGAGTGTCAATTTTGATGAAAAGGTCAACAACACTAAATCCCGTGTGAGATATATTCCCTGATTCCTCCTCATAGTTAAGGGAGTCAGCCCAATTGTACAAATCATTAGGGAAGTCTATTCGGGCATAACTACCCGCCATTCCCTGTACAAACAGTTGAGGCGTTGTGGGATCATTGAACTCTATTTTATCTTCAAAGTCATGCGTAAACCTGTTTATCCTTACGCTCTCCACATTTATAGGGAATGTGTGTGTTTTTTTAGTTGTATCGTTTACAGCACCAACTGTATCCCTTGAGTAGTAGTGGTAGTAAAGTTTCAGGTTAGTAGCCGCTCTCAGCATATCTATCTTAATTAAACTACCCATATCGCCTATATCCACAAGGTCGGATGAGATATAAAATCCTTTAAATATCTGTTTAAACTTAGCAGGATCTGCTATAGTTGCCGAATCCATGCTGAATATCTTTTGAGTCAGTTCATCATTCATCTTAAAACTCCAGTTGTGATATTCAAACTTATTATTGGTGGTTTTCCATAGATATGACGGATTATTCCAAAGTGAATCAGGCTCATCCCAAATCTGCTCACCTGTCCTAATCCAAAGAGTGTCATGGACGTCATCATTAATAAACGACAGACGTTCGGCGACAGGATTGTTTGGGGCGTAATATCCGTCAATATTCAAGTTGGAGTAGTACTTGGTCGGACTTGGGTAGATGTCAGAAGTAAGCTCATAGACTTTAATCATGTGTTTGGCAAACATATCTCCATACCACCAGTTGAAACGGTAGTTGAGGTTTAAAACCAGTGAATCTACAAAATAGTCAGCTCCCATATCGAAGGCGCTATCTGTAATCATCTTTCCCGGGTTCACCTGAGTTAATAGATCTGCATCAGAAATGCCGAATTTAGGGTCTCTCAGATATCCAAGTATTCCGGCTGATGGGTCATCTGTTCTAACAGAGTCTTTTGTTACATTGTAGGTAGAGAGGTAATGATCATTGTAGCTGCGTGCATTAATAAAAGCTTTTCCGGGTAAGATATCTTTCCCGAAATCAACGGCGTCATCTTTACAACCGGTAATCATTAACAAAGAAATAAGGCCAATAAGTATAGATTGGCCTTTTATGGTGAAAGTTGGTTTTTTGTCTTGCAATAACATAAGCATCAGATTGTTAGTCAATCATCTTGTCGTAAAAATCATTATAGGCCGCAATGTAACTCTCTTCCTGTTGATATCCAAGAAATGGCTTCTTGGAATCTTTAATAAATTTCTCAATATCAGGATTGATCTTCTCACTTCCCTGAATTATTCCGTCTGACATGCTTATCGCCAACTTGGTAAGGTTGATGTAGTTAGGAGGAGACAATTGCTCAAGGTCACTATCAGTGATACCATCAAGTTTCAGTTTCTCTTTATAATTTTCAGCCCATGTTTCGTCAAACTCATTGTCGTAAACAGAGTATATTACTTTAGAGTTTATGAAGTGAGGATCTTCATTCATTGCTTTTTTAAGGTAGAGAGGTGCTAATGATGTAAACCATCCATGACAGTGAACAATATCCGGTGCCCATCGCAGTTTTTTTGTTGTCTCCAACACTCCACGAGCAAAGAAGATTGAACGTTCATCGTTATCATCAAACTCTTTACCATCGGCATCGGTAAATGTAAATTTACGATGGAAGTAATCTTCGTTATCGATGAAGTAAACCTGCATTCTTGCTGCCTGAATAGAGGCAACCTTAATTATCAGAGGATTGTCTGTATCATTAATGATGAGGTTCATCCCCGAAAGACGAATCACTTCGTGTAACTGGTTTCTTCTCTCATTTATACTGCCAAAACGTGGCATGAATGTACGTATCTCTTTCCCGCTCTCCTGTATGCCTTGCGGAAGATGTCTGCCTATCTTTGACATCTCAGACTCCGGCAGATATGGAGTAATCTCTTGAGATACAAAAAGAACTTTAGCTTTTTCCATTTATTCAAAAAATTTCTTTGAAAGCGCAAAAGTACGAAAAATCCCCTTTTAAACAAAGTGTTACTATGTTACAATTAGTAAATGTGTATTGTTTTTTTATACTTTTTATGAAATGGCAATATTTTTTTATTCTAATTTAATATTTACTTTCTTTGTTTTTTTTAATTTTAACTCTCTGTTTATAAGTTTATGAAAGTGGTAGCTACAAAAAATGAACTCCAAAAAATCATTAATCATTGGAGAGAAAAAGGACTGACCGTAGGTTTTGTACCAACAATGGGGGCGTTGCACGAGGGGCATCTCTCTTTAGTTAAAGAGGCCAAAGAGCAGAGTGATGTTGTTGTGGTAAGTATATTTGTCAATCCTACGCAGTTCAATAATCCTGATGATTTGAAATCATATCCCAGTAATATGATTAGGGATTTAAAGATGCTGGAGGGTATGTGTGAACTTATCTTTGCGCCAACTGTTAAAGAGATGTATCCTGAAGAGGATAAGCGACAGTTCGATTTTGGAGGGTTGGAAACTGTAATGGAGGGCAAATTCCGGCCGGGACATTTCAACGGAGTGGCTCAGATTGTTAGCCGGCTCTTTGAGTATGTAAAGCCTGATAAAGTATTTTTTGGAGAGAAAGATTTTCAGCAACTGGCAATTATCCGCCGGTTGGTTAAAGAGCTGAAAATGCCGGTTGAAGTTATTGGATGCCCAATTATTCGTGAGGCTGATGGATTGGCAATGAGCTCAAGGAATCAACTGTTAGAGCCCGTGATGCGAAAAAATGCACCGATTATTGCTAAAACTTTATTTGATTCTTTTAACTTTGCAACCGGAAAAACAGTTCAGGAAATCAAAGAGTTGGTTGTAACTCTGATAAACAGTACAAAATTGCTGGAGGTAGAGTATTTCGATATTGTTGATGGAGATACACTTCAAAGTGTTGACAAGTGGAGTGATAGTGGTTATATTGTTGGCTGTATTGCTGTTTTTGCCGGAAAAGTTAGATTAATAGATAATGTGACATACAAAAAATAGACATGAATATTGATGTTGTAAAATCAAAATTGCACAATGTTACCGTAACCGAAGCCAACCTGAATTATGTTGGTAGTATTACTATTGACGAGGATTTGATGGATGCTGCCAATATTATTGAGAACGAAAAAGTTCAGGTGGTTAATAAAAATAATGGCGAAAGGTTCGAGACGTATGTGATAAAGGGTGAGAGAGGATCAGGTGTTGTCTGCCTAAATGGGGCTGCAGCACGCAAAGTGGCCGTGGGCGACGTGGTTATACTCATAACTTACGGGTCGATGCCTATTGAAGAGGCAAAAAAGTATAAGCCCATATTCGTATTCCCCGATACAGAAACTAATCAATTGATTTGATGTTTAATGATGATTATATTGAAGCCCCGGATAGCTCCCGGGGTTTTGTTGTTTAAAGGAGATGCTAGGTTGTTTTTTGGAGGGGATAAGTTTATATGGTGATTTGTTTATCTGTTTATAATATTGGGTCAGCGTATCGAGACATAATCAAATAAACGTATCAACAAATAACCAAGATTAACAGTTACTCACTATATTTGCAGTAGTACCATTTTTTTTAGATTATGAGACACATAGATATCATTTACAAAAAAATAATCCCTCGTGCCGAAATTGCCGGTCTGGTTACTAAGTGGAGAGCTAATGGCGATAAGATAGTTTTTACAAATGGATGCTTTGATCTTATTCATCGTGGTCATATTGAGTATCTGTCGAGAGCCGCCGACCTGAGTGAGCGAATGATAGTGGGGCTTAATACCGATGCCTCAGTAAGCAGGCTGAAGGGAAAAAGCAGGCCTGTTGTTGACGAGGAGTCGAGAGCAATATTGATGGGAGCCTTTGAGTTTGTTGATGCTGTTGTCTATTTTGATGAAGATACTCCCTATGAGCTGATAAAAGAGGTGCAACCCGACATCCTTGTTAAGGGGAGTGACTATAAGATAGAGGAGATAATTGGGTATGACATAGTCCTAGCAAGGGGTGGAGTAGTAGAGACAATTAATCTGGTTGATGGTTTTTCAACTACTACTCTTATTGAGAGAATAAAGAAAACAATTTAGAGATTCTTATTGAGTGAGCAGGCGACTCATGGTCATCAGTTCACTGTAACTACAGAAAATATGGCTAAGCCAAAATCGGTGTTTGTTTGTCAGAATTGTGGAGCTGAATCGGCCAAGTGGGTTGGTAAGTGTTACTCGTGTGGTGAGTGGAACTCATTTGTTGAAGAGATTGCTGTGTCGAAGTCAAAAGATTCTATCTCTGCGGCATTTTCATCCTCTGAGAAATCAAAGCCTGCTCCGCTATCCGAAATCAGGGTAGATGACCTTCCGCGAATAGATATTAGAAACAAGGAGTTGAACCGTGTTTTGGGAGGAGGTCTTGTTCCCGGTGCAATGGTGTTGGTGGGAGGGGAACCCGGTATAGGTAAGTCAACACTTGTGCTTCAGATGGCACTGCATATGCCCAAGTCAAAAATCCTCTATGTTTCGGGCGAAGAGAGCCCGCAGCAGATAAAATTACGGGGCGAGAGGGTTTACCGGGGAGATACCGACCACTGCCTCATTGTTAGTGAAACATCTCTGGAGAGGATACTTACCCATACACAAAATATTTCACCCGATATTCTGATAATTGATTCAGTTCAGACACTGCAAACAGAACGTGTGGAGTCAGCTCCCGGTAGTGTATCGCAGGTTAGGGAGTGTACTGCCGGACTGTTAAGATTTTCAAAAGAGAGAAACCTCCCTGTGATACTTATTGGACACATAAACAAGGAGGGAAGTCTTGCCGGACCTAAAGTGCTTGAACATATGGTTGATGTTGTTCTTCAGTTTGAAGGCGACCGAAATCACATGTACCGCATACTTCGCTCCATAAAAAACCGTTTCGGCTCTACAGATGAGATTGGAATCTTTGAGATGCAACAGTCGGGGTTGCGTGAAGTTCAGAATCCTTCGGAGCTGTTGTTGTCGCAACACGACACGGCAATGAGTGGTATCTCAGTGGCTGCAGCAACAGAAGGTATGCGTCCTTTCCTCATCGAAGTGCAGGCACTTACAAGCAGTGCTGCTTATGGTACACCGCAACGCTCCTCCACAGGTTTCGACATACGGCGTTTGAATATGCTACTTGCTGTTCTGGAAAAGAGAGCTGGATTTAAACTTTCGGCAAAGGATGTGTTTCTAAATATTGCCGGAGGGCTAAAAGTTAATGACCCCGGTATCGACCTTGCTGTTGTGGCATCAATCCTATCTTCAAATCTTGACATGGCTCTCCCCACTGACACTTGCCTTGCTGGGGAAGTTGGCCTGTCGGGAGAGATACGACCTGTCACACGCATCGGACAGCGAGTGAGTGAAGCCGCCAAGCTTGGCTTCAAATCAATTATTGTACCGGTTTACCACAAAGGGGTAGACTTCTCACTTTACGATATAGAGGTTAAGCAGGTTAGTAAAATCGAAGAGGCTTTCAGACTGCTGTTCGGGTAGGAGTATTCTGTTTAATTATATGTTGTGCGGCATACAAGAAAAATGATATATTTGTG
>JALVBA010000262.1 GCA_027010905.1 Marinilabiliaceae bacterium | reverse complement strand
TTTGCAGTCACCCACAACACCATTGCCAATCGCTAACGTTTCCTATCAACTCGGCACGTACGAGGACTTGCACCTCGCCAGCCTATTACCATGCCCGACATACTAATAGCCCGGGGTGAAGCCCCGGGTATAAAAAGTAAAACGTAATAGTTTTTGGCGCATATTTTTGCGGATGCAAAAATTGTGACAAAAAAACCCTGTTCCCAAAGAGATAACAGATTAGTTTAAAAAAAAATTAAGACCCAAAGGACAATGCTCAACGCTTTGAAATAGGGGCGCTTAAAAAATAGTAATGCTTTGCGATTAATATCAATCTACAAATTACTAATATTCCCCTATTTTGAATAAATTTGCACAAAACATATCCTCATGATTGATCAATCTACTATTTGTGCCATATCCACCCCTGCGGGAATGGGAGCCATTGCAGTTATTCGTCTGTCGGGCAACAAAGGAATAGACATTTGCGACAGCGTGTTTAGGTCGCCCATGAAAGGAAAAAAGCTAAAAAAACAACCTGCCAACACAATCCATTTTGGAACCATTGTAGATGAAGATGAGATTATTGACGAAGTGGTAGTTGCTGTTTTTAAAGCACCCCACTCTTTTACAGGCGAGGATATTGTTGAGATCTCATGTCATGGGGCAACCTATATCCAGCAGCAGATATTGGAGCTGTTGATAAAAAGAGGCTCACGCATGGCACTACCGGGTGAGTTTACCCAACGTGCATTCCTTAATGGTAAGATGGATCTGTCGCAAGCTGAAGCTGTGGCCGACCTTATTGCTTCGCAATCAGAAGCTGCCCGTAAAGTGGCTCTTCAGCAGATGCGTGGTGGTTTCTCAAGAGAGCTGATAAATTTGCGAAATGAGCTACTGCAATTTACATCACTTATCGAACTTGAACTGGATTTCAGCGAAGAGGATGTGGAGTTTGCCAACCGTGCTAAGCTAAAAACTATTGTTGGCAAGATTAGTGAAATGCTCGGTAGGCTTGTAAACTCCTTCTCGTTAGGTAACACAATAAAGAACGGTATACCTGTTGCCATCGTTGGCCACACAAATGCCGGAAAATCAACACTACTGAATACTCTACTGAATGAGGAGCGAGCATTGGTGTCTGACATTCACGGTACCACACGCGACTCAATTGAAGATACAATCAATATCGAAGGTATTACATTTCGCTTTATCGACACCGCAGGTATACGTACTACAGCAGATGAAATTGAGAACCTCGGGATTGAACGAACATACTCGATGCTTAAAAAAGCAACTCTGGTACTGCTTCTGTTGGATGTGAATGATCCCGACGAGAAAATTCACTCTGCGATAAACAGTGTTAAAAAACGAATGAATGACAGTTCACAAAGACTTATTGTTGTAATTAACAAGATCGACCTTCTAGCCGAAAAAGAGAGCTCAAACCGCTTTACTCATAGGGAGTTTCTTGAACTAACCGATTCTGATGCAATAGTTCCAATATCGGCCAAACACAACAAAAATGTTGAGAAGTTAACCACCGAACTGCTAAAAACCATTAATACCTCTGCCCTCAATAACAACGAAGTGATAGTTACGAACGTTCGCCACTACGAAGCTCTTAAAAAATCGCACGA
This sequence comes from Marinilabiliaceae bacterium, assembly GCA_027010905.1. Classification (GTDB taxonomy): domain Bacteria; phylum Bacteroidota; class Bacteroidia; order Bacteroidales; family Marinilabiliaceae; genus JAADEM01. Next base: position 288 of record JALVBA010000262.1, on the reverse strand, counting down.
AGCAATCCAACGTGTTGCTGACGGTCTGCAATCCGGTATATCCGGCGACCTGCTGGCACAGGATATCCGTGAAGTACTCTACTACCTCGGCGAGATTACCGGCAACATCAGTACCGACGAGATACTGGGGAATATATTTAAGAATTTTTGTGTGGGAAAGTAACCACCACAAAACAAACAAATAGAAAACATACTATAAACCACTTGTAAGCCCTGTTATTTGGGCTTTTTTATTGTTGTAAAGTTATTATTTATTTTGTGTTACTATGCGTTTATTTAGTATTATTT
>JALVBA010000261.1 GCA_027010905.1 Marinilabiliaceae bacterium | reverse complement strand
GTATATGTTAATTGTATCTTTATTTGAATAATGTCGTATACCATAGCGATTGTTTTATGTAAAAATGGTTTTTTATAATATAAGATGAGAAAAGAGAGCAAAATACTTTATTGGTTTATTGGTACATTCCTTTTACCCCCATTGTCGTGGTTAATTTCGGCATGGTATTTTAATGTGTGGAATACAGAGGAGATGTGGGCTATTCTATTCAGGTTTAATATTCCCGTTTACGTTATGGTTTGTGCTTCAATAATATTTTTTATTGTGAAGAGTAAAATAAAAAATATTGGCGATTACTATGAAAACTCTACTCCTGAGGCTCTGTTGAAAGCTCAGAAGAGTGCGAGTTTCTTACCACGATTTTTTATGATTATTCTTCCAATATACACCACCTTGGGTGATTTCCCGGTATTATTACCTCTCGATTTTATTGATAAAACGGAGTTTATGCTTGGGATTTCTATTGGAGCACCAGTAGTTTTTCTTTTTGCTATTCCGTTTTTTATAATTATGAATAAGCATCTGGAAGAGTTTACAAAAGATATTCCTCTGTCGGAGAAGTACAAACCTCTTTTGATGTCGGATAAGATGAATATCCTGTTTTTACTTAGTATAATAGGAATTTCAATATTTTATATCAGTGGAGTGCTGGGAATAACGCACAACAACCCTCCTGAAAATTTAGGTTCAATATTCTTTGAGAAGCTGACTGTTGCCTCTGTAGTTATTCTTGGAATTACATTTCTTAACCTTACTCTTTATAAGAGGGAGATACTGTTCTCAATAAATCAGATAAAGCAAAATATGTACGATATTGCTAAAGGAGAGAGTGACTTGACAAAACGGTTAGAGGTGAAATCAAGAGATGAGGTAGGAGAGATGTCGTACTGGTTTAACCGGTTTGTAGAAAATATAGAGTCAATAATTGTAAAGGTAAATAAAGCTGCTTCTTCTTTGACCAATACAGGCGATGAGCTGAATTTGTTATCGGATAAGATATCGCAACGGGCAAACGAGCAGGCTGCAACAACAGAAGAGATATCTTCATCAATGGAGCAGATACTTTCAACAATCAACTCAAATACGGTAAAAGCTGAGAATACCGGGAAATCGTCAACTATATCGTCAAACGGTATGAAGGAGAGTAACGAGATTTTCCAGCAAACAATAAAATCTGTTTCCGAGATAAGTGAGAAGATTGCAATAATTACCGACATAGCTAAGCAGACTGATATTTTGTCAATAAATGCTTCTATTGAGGGAGCCCGTTCAGGAGAGGTAGGGAAAGGGTTTGCTGTTGTTGCCCAGGAGATAAAGAGCCTTGCAAACAAAACAAAAATTGCATCTGATGAGATAAATGCACTGTCGCAGACCGGCCAAGAGATATCAAAAAAGGCAGAGGAGACACTTGCTCAGACGATTCCTGAAATAATAAAAAGTGCAGAGTTGGTTAACAGCATCGTCTCTGCCAGCCATGAGCAGCAGGATGAGGTAGAGGCAATAAATACGTCAATTCAACAGCTCTCAACAATAACAAACGAGAACTCAGCATCATCTGAGGAGATGGCTGCTTCTGCTGAAGAGCTCTCATCTCAAGCGGCTGAGCTAAAGAAGCTTATTTCTGTTTTTAAGGTCGATGGTAAGGATAAGGTGAGAAGTACAGCCAAGCCGGAAAAGCAAGTTGTTGACAAGAATATAGAAGCTAGCGAAAGTTTAACCGGGTGCGAAATTGATTTAACCGATAAGGATATTAACGACGATAACGATTACGAATCATTCTAATCTAAACTTAATAACCTGAGTTCGATATAAGAATTATGATTTTTTATTTTGTAAAAAGGATTGTTTTAGTTATCTTAAAGCATTGAACAACAAAAAGATAACATAAAACAATCCTTATGAATAAGAACG
>JALVBA010000260.1 GCA_027010905.1 Marinilabiliaceae bacterium | reverse complement strand
GCCATTTTATTAACTATTCGCCTAGATAGTGCCTGACCGAAAAAGCATAAATGTGGATGAGGCAAAAAAATATCAACTTAGAATAGGTGTTAGCTACCTAAAAATTCTGCAAACCCAGACGTAAAGCCCAGTTTTCTGTCTAAATAGCATCAATAAGCATTTTTTGGGTACAGCTATCTTGCCATTTCGCCTTTTGGCGATCTGTTCTTTTGGATCAAGCTGCTTGTTTTTGTTCTTCGAGCAGTTTCCTTTTCCTATCTCGTACTATACAACCAACCTTTTGAATATTTCGAGACAGTACGGCTAACGCCGCATAACGCTCAAACCCTTCTATCCCATGATCGGGGCATTTATTCAAGCCATGTACTTGCAATGCATTGATGGCGGACTCAACGGCTGAGTGTTGCTTCTTTGCTTGAACAAAGTCTTTATCATATTCTCGTCGTTTGTCTGCATTGGATAATCGTCCTTTCTTCGGCAACACAACATGGTCCAGCTTTTCTTTTAATTGTCGCTGGTTTTCAGGGCTATGAAATCCTTTGTCAAAACTGCAGGCGTTTAAACTTGGAAAGTTGAGCTGTGTAGCATTGATCATTTCCAGCGCTATTTTGTCATCTGTTTCCTTTTGCATGACATGATGATGTAATATGAAGCCGTGTGTGTCTTCCATAATGCACATCCGTATTCCTAGCTCTACAGGCACTCCAGCTTTGCCTTTGCTGATCCATTCCGTATGTGGCTGAAACAGGGAAAAGACTTTTTCAGCATGAGGTATTTTTTCTCCTTCAAGTACTCGGCGTTTGATTTGATCTATCTGGCGATCTGCATGCTCGTGGAAAATAGCAAAATCAGACAAGAGAACTTCTGGGACATTGTGTGTGTTCTTTAATAATTCAACACTGCGGGTAACACGCTCTAGATAGAACTGCGCCAAATCAATGTAGGCTTGGTGGGCTTCACAAATTTGCAGTGCTTTTGCTCTTTTTTTATTTTCGTCTTTGGATGTTGAGTGACGGAGTTTTTGAATTTTTCGATACAGTGCCTTGAACTGGCGCAGGTTGTATTGATGCTGCCGCCATTCTGGCAATGCATAGTCTTTACTCCAATAAACGCAGTCTCGAATCAGGACCCGAATGGCGTCATAAAGCAGGTTGATATCCGTGGGGAAATGGACGTTTGTTTTAAGCACAAATGAATCGCATCGAGCTTTGATCATCTCATGAATGTCAATATCCAGTAACTGATGACCCGCTCGGATAACTTCCACATTAATGCGTGCCATTATATCGGGCGTAAATAGGGCTAAATTATCTTTTAAGGTTTGCAGCCGATAATTCTTATCCGCAGTAAGCAGCCCGTGCCCCAGCATCAGTCGGAGGGTTTGATGCTGGTTGGCTAGTTCTTGAATACGATCAAAATCAGCGCTCAAACCTAACCGCAGAGAGCCCAATACTAAAATATTCCATTGATCCATACCAGGACGCCCTTTGTTGGCATCGACGGGGGCAAGGCTACCGCTGTCGTCGGCTTCCTTATAGGGAATAACCTCTTCCAATATTTTGAACACCGCTGTTCTTAATGGCAAAGTGGTATAAATATGCTGTAAACCAAGTAAGATCACTGGGATATCATCTCGGGATGTCACATCAATATTAATACTGGCTATATCGGTTTGACCTATTTGCATTTGTGGTGATTTAACTGTTCTCATGGGCAGATTGGCTGTGAAGTTTTTAGGGGGCTGATGGATATATTGGTTTTAGTCGTGTTTAACTAAACCCGTAGGCTAATGATATCAATAGCTTGCATATGTTTCTAATCGATGCTGAATTTAATGTCAGCAAATCTTCAAACGCTTATTTAACCATAAGTTGTTGTATTTATGTAAAATAATAGTTATCGGTCAGCCACTAAGTAGCTGC
>JALVBA010000259.1 GCA_027010905.1 Marinilabiliaceae bacterium | reverse complement strand
TTCTACACCAAGGTGCTGAATAGAACCTGGCAGGATATCCCCCTGATCAAGCCACCTAAAGCAACAAGGATTCCCGATATTGTTTCAATTGAGCAGGCCAAACAACTCTTCGCAGCAACCAATAAATTGAGTTATAAGGTCTTCTTTTTCACCCTCTACAGTATGGGCCTGCGCCTGGGAGAGGGCATCAAGCTTACTCTCGCTGATATCGACTCCAAAAATATGCGAGTCCATATTCGTGATGCCAAGGGTAATAAAGACAGGTTAGTACCTCTTCCTGAAAGTACTCTGCATATTCTAAGAAACTTCTGGTCTCTTCACAAACACCCATCATTTATCTTTCCAAATCGCAAGAGAGGCTTGAAAAATGCTCACTTGGTCGATTCCCCTCTGGAACGTGGCGGAATCCAAACAACGATGAAAGCTGTGGTTGAACAGATCGGCATTAAAAAAAAATTAGTTGCCACTCCCTGCGGCATAGTTACGCAACCCATCTTCTGGAAGCCGGTATAGATCTGGTCGAATTGCAGAGAATATTGGGACATGTAAGCATCTTGACCACTTCTAAATATACTCACCTTACCGCCGAGAACCAATCAAACTCATATAATAAAATCAACACATTAATCAACGGCTTTGATATTAGTTGGGGAGGGGTAAAATGATTTTACTCTCCTCAATCATAAACGAATTCAAAGATAGATTTCTTGAAAAGTACAAGAAATCTATCCTGCCGAGCCATAAAAAAGCCCTGCAAGCTATGCAGCAGTGCCGACAGAAACATAGCCCACAAATGCTGGCTCGCTGCACCAACGACAAATGTCGAAAGCAGATTTATATCCCGCATTCCTGCGGTCACAGAAGTTGCCCTCATTGTCAAAACCATGAAAGTTGGCAATGGATCGAAAATCAGCTGCAAAAACGACTTCCGGCACAATATTTCCTGATTACCTTTACGCTGCCGCGACAGTTGCGTTGGCTTACATTCTTAAACCAGCAGCTGATTTACTCTCTGATGTTCTTTTGTGTTCAGGAAACTCTGAAAACTTTTACCATGAACGACAAACGACTGCAAGGTCTGGCCGGATTTACAACCGTATTGCATACCCATTCAAGAAGGCTTGATTTCCACCCGCACATTCATGTTGTGATGCCGGCAGCAAGCATAAACTGTAAAACCAGATTATGGCGAGTCAAATCCGCAAAAAATATTTTCGACCACGAAAATCTGGCAAAAGTTTTCAGAGCGAAATTGCTCGAAAAAATTGTAAATAACCGGCTGCAGGTGCCACGAAATTGTCCGAAAGAATGGGTTGTTGGCTGCAAAAAAGTCGGTAATGGCGATAAGGCCCTGATCTATCTTGGCAAATACCTCTACAAAGGCGTTATTCAGGAAAAAGCTATCTTGAAATGTGAAAATGGGATGATCACCTTCCGATATATTGAATCAAAAACCAATTGTGAACGGATCAGAATTGTTACCGGTGAAGAGTTCCTCTGGCTGCTGATGCTTCATATTCTTCCGAAAGGTTTCCGCAAAACAAGATGCTACGGTTTTCTGCATCCCTGCAGCAAGAGAGTAATAAAGTTATTGCAACTAATCCTAAGATTCAACCCGGCCGGAATACTTAAAAAATTAAAGCCGAGAGCCGAAATTATTTGCAGGTGTTGTGGGGCAAAAATGGAGATAGTCCGTACAATGATACCTGCAAATCAAGTTTATCAACTAACTCATTCAACCTGAACCAAAAGAGAACTCTTCGTTATGTGACACTTAAATGATAACGCCCGGTCGTTAAATTTTTCCGATTTCATCGGCAATGGATACTTATGCGCAAAAATCACCAATTATTGTCTGAAAAACCTGCTTCTAACCTGAAAAACACAACTTCGGACAGCGCCAGACCGACATTCCAGCATCACACCGTCAT
>JALVBA010000258.1 GCA_027010905.1 Marinilabiliaceae bacterium | reverse complement strand
CAATATAATTTTAGTTAGTTGCCCAATAAATTTGCAGTACTATCATATTTAATAGGATTTAACCCAATCAAATTCATGTATAAAGTTGGGGGTGAAATATCCTTTATAAACAGAAGCTTCAATATCTTTTACTGTCCATAATTTTGCCTCGTCGACCTCCTCCTTGTCAATTTTAAAATTGCCACTGTATTTTGTGATGAATGAGAATACCAGCTCACGCTCTACGGGACTCTCCCAAATGTACTTTTTCAGTAGCGATGCTTCGAACTGAGTTACTCCTATCTCTTCGAAAGTCTCTCTTGCAAGAGCCCGCTCAATATTTTCACCGGGGTCAACATGCCCACCAACGGCAGTATCCCACTTACCCGGCTGAATCTTTTTAGTTATCGCACGTTTCTGTAAAAATATACCCTTGTCCGATATTACATGAAGATGCACAACAGGATGCAGTAGTTTAGATTTACCGTTGTGTACAACACTTCGGGGAGCTTGCCCGGTTACATTTCCCTCTTCATCCACCAGTGGTACCCAATCTTCATTTTTGTGTTTCTGTGCAGTCCTCTTCTTACTCCACCACTCAATAGCCATGAAAACCCCGAAAACAACAAACATTCCCGGCCCGGCCATAAACTCCCATACCATCTTACGGTTGGTAAAAGCAGAGGCAAGTGTAAGAAGAGAGTATATCAGAAGAATCCAGAATAGCCTGACCATACTCTCATTCATCATCCACAACTGGTAAGGATTCAGCTCCATACCCTTCATGTACCGTTTCGACATCATAAGCATGATGTTGTTTTTGGAGAAGGAGCTGTACCCGATAAGTCCGGTGATAATAAGGTTGATTATTCCGGGTTTCACTTTGAAAAATATATCATTATCGAAAATGATAGAGATACCTCCAAGAGCAAGTAACAGGCCGATATCAACCAGAACAAACCGGTCGATTTTGCGGTGCTTTATAAGGCTATAGCCTAACTCAACAACACCAATGCCTATTGCAACAATCAGACCGTAGAGTGTTCCCCATATCTCGTCAGCCACAATAAAAGCGATGACGGGGATAAATCCCGGAATCATCTTTTTGAATATTTCAGCTTTGGAAGTTGTCATGTGGTTTATTTGTTTCTCTTCTTTGGAAATTGAAGCCTTCTCAATAATTTTACTTTTTTCCTTATTGATGAAAAAAAGTAACAAAAAAAATCAAGGCTTATTTCAGATTGGACTTTCCATGCAATTAAAGATTAAGTTCGGTTGGGTGATCTCCTCATATCTTCGGAGCTTCCCAATTTCCCTAAATTTTCAATCACACTACAAGTCCAATCTGAAAGAGGCCAAATAAAATACAAATATTACTAACGTTAAGAATCTGTATTCTAATCCTAAGAATTACAATCTATAAAATCTCGTTCAGGTAGTTTGTTACATTATTATAGATACGCTCGTTCACATTGTCTGAGTCGTCACCTTTAACAAACTTTTCACCTGTAATTGTTTCATAAAGTTCGATGTAACGTTCCGATACAAGGTTGACAAAATCATCAGGAATATCAGGAAGGGTATCTCTATCTCTGCCCTGAAAGTTGTTATCCATCAGCCATTCACGAACAAACTCTTTTGAAAGTTGCTTCTGTGCTTCACCTTTGTCAAATCTCTTCTGATATCCATCGGCATAAAAATAGCGCGAAGAGTCGGGAGTGTGAATTTCATCAATCAGATAGATTTTACCATCTCTTTTGCCAAACTCATATTTAGTGTCCACCAAAATTAATCCCTTTTCTTGAGCAATCTCACTGCCATGCTTAAAAAGCTCCATGGAGAATCTCTCCAACTGCACGTAATCCTCCTCCGATACCAACCCCTGATTCAGAATCTCTTCACGGGAGATATTCTCGTCATGCGCTCCCTGCTCCGCTTTGGTTGAAGGGGTTAGGATAGGTTTAGAAAATGCCTGATGCTCCTTTAATCCTTCAGCAAGAGGTACTCCGCAAATGTCACGACCGCCATTTTTGTACAAGCGCCATGAACTACCAGTAAGATAGCCTCTGACAATCATCTCAACAGGAAACGGTTCACATTTCAGCCCAACAGTAACAGTAGGGTCGGGGATTGCCATCTTCCAGTTTGGTACAATGTCAGCAGTAGCATCCAGAAACTTAGCTGCTATCTGATTTAACACCTGTCCTTTGAAGGGTATCCCCTTGGGTAATACCACATCAAAAGCCGAAATGCGGTCGGATACAACCATTACCATGAACCGGTCATCTATATCGTAAACGTCACGAACCTTACCTTTGTAAACACTCTTTTGCGAAGGAAATTTGTAATCTGTCTGTACAATTGCGTTTGTCATATCTCTTTTTTTCACAAAGATAATCATTAGTGTACGACAAAAAAATAGATTTTTTCTTTATATTGTTATTTGGTATTAACATAAAAACCTTGTCACTTTTCTTAACCCATATTCCATCCCGATGCTTGGGACTTCGCTATCGCTCAGCATCCTAAAACCCAGCCTTTGCTCTGCCTTTTTTATCGTATGCTTCCACAATATCCTGAACGAGTTTATGTCGTACAATATCGTTTACATCAAACTCAATATGCTCAATACCTTTTATATCCGTCAATATTTTCATTGCATGGATAAGTCCCGAGTTCTGAGCTTTGGGAAGGTCTATCTGTGTGATATCACCTGTTACCACAAATTTGGCATCAGCCCCCATCCGTGTAAGAAACATCTTTAGCTGGTTTGATGTTGTATTCTGCGCTTCATCAAGAATTACAAAAGCATTATTATGTGTTCGGCCACGCATGTATGCCAGAGGTGCAATCTGGATTGTTCCGTTTTCGAGGTAATCTTTCAGTTTAGCTCCATGAATCATATCCTGCAAAGCATCGTAGAGAGGTTGTAGGTATGGGTCAATTTTCTCTTTCATATCACCCGGCAGAAATCCCAATTTTTCACCAGCTTCAACTGCCGGCCGGCTAAGAATGATGCGGCGCACCTGTCGTGCTTTAAGAGCTCTAACAGCTAGAGCAATAGCTGTGTAGGTCTTGCCCGTACCTGCCGGTCCTACAGCAAACAGAAGGTCATTTTTTTCGTATGCCTCAACCAGTCGTTTTTGATTTTTTGTACGTGCTTTTATTGGTTTACCGTTAATTCCGAAGAGAATAGTGTCAGAAGCTTTTTTTCTTTTTGACACCTCACTCCCCGATACAATATTTTCAACATCACTCTCTGAGAGAACGTTAAATTCATTAAAATGCTCAAGAAGCAGATTCATCTTCTCTTCAAACAGGGCTACCTCCTCAGCATCACCAATTGCTTTCAGCAAGTTGCCCCGGGCAACAATTTTAATTTTTGGGAAACGGTTTTTTATTATCTCAAGATTGTAGTTCTTCACACCAAGGAAGGCCGCCGGGTCAACCGATTCTAAATCTATTAGTTTTTCAATCATCTACTTCAAGTCATAAAATTTCTTTACAAGTCATAAAGTTATAAGTATATGGTAAAGTAACAATATTTTTTGCATTTTTAAGGAGAGGTATTTATACCTTTGTCGATATTTCAGATAATACAAATGTCAAGATGATAAAATCAGAACGTGAAAAAGCACTTGAGTCATTCAACAGTCTGCTAGACATAATGAACGAGCTTAGGGGGAAATGCCCATGGGATATGAAACAGACTAACGAAACCCTACGAACCCTAACTGTTGAAGAGACTTACGAACTTGCCGATGCTATAATAGAGAGTGATGATAAGCTAATAAAAAAAGAGCTGGGTGACCTGCTGCTGCATATTGTGTTCTACTCAAAGATTGGTTCCGAAAAGGGTGCTTTTGATATTGTGGATGTTATTGATAATATTAACGAAAAGCTTGTCTACAGGCATCCACACATATTTGGTGATGTGGAGGTTAAAGATGCAAAAGAGGTGGAGGAGAACTGGGAGCAGTTGAAATTAAAGGAGAAAGATGGCAATAGGTCGGTACTGGAGGGTGTGCCGATGTCGCTTCCAGCACTTATAAAGGCTAACCGAATACAGGATAAAGCTCGCGGTGTTGGCTTCGACTGGGAGGAGCGCGAGCAGGTGTGGGATAAAGTTGAGGAGGAGTATGATGAGTTGAAGCATGAGATTATGGAGGGTAACAATGATAAGATGGAGGATGAGTTTGGTGACCTTCTGTTTTCGCTAATCAATGCAGCACGCCTTTACGATATAAATCCGGAGAATGCACTTGAGCGAACAAACCGTAAATTTATTCAACGATTTAACTATCTTGAAGAAAAAACAATTAAACAGGGACGGAGTTTGAAGGATATGTCGCTTGCCGAGATGAATGAGATTTGGAATGAAGCGAAGAGGCAGGACAAATAAAAAGGCAAGAGTGAAAAGGCAAAAGACTAAAGTGAAAAATAAAAAGTAACATGCAACTAAATAATGAACGAACAACTGATATACAATAATCTCCAGAAGTACTTTGGCTACCGGTCATTCAGACCATTGCAACTGGAGATTATTAAAGATGTGCTAAACGGCAAGGATGCGGTGGTGCTTATGCCAACGGGTGGAGGTAAATCAATCTGTTATCAGTTGCCGTCGGTGATGATGGAGGGGATAACTCTTGTTGTATCGCCATTAATCGCTCTTATGAAAGATCAGGTTCAAAGTCTTACTGCCAATGGAATAAACGCTGCCTTCTTAAATTCATCTCTTACCGAAATGGGTAAGCGGGAGATTATTGACAGAATTACATCAGGAGAGGTTAAGCTTCTGTATGTTGCCCCCGAGACTATCTTCTCAGGTAGTTTTATGACATACTTAAAGGGGTTGAAAATAAATCTTATTGCTATTGATGAGGCTCACTGTGTAAGTAGTTGGGGGCACTCTTTCAGACCCGAATACCGTAAGCTTCATGCATTGAAGGAGGAGTTCCCCGATGTTCCTGCTCTGGCATTAACTGCCACAGCCGACAGGGCTGTAAGGTCGGATATTGGCGAACTGTTAGGGATGAATTCCCCCGACACCTACATCTCATCTTTCGACCGTCCAAACCTCTCTTTGGCTGTTTTGCCCGGACAGAAGAAGTGGGAACAGATATCAAAGATAGTCCGCCGACATAGCGGAAAGAGTGGTATTATCTACTGCTCTAGTCGTAAGGCAACAGAATCATTGGCAGAGAAGTTGCAGAATCAAGGTGTAAAAGCTGAGTATTACCATGCCGGAATGCCAAGTGAGAAGAGGGAAATTACGCAGGACAAATTTATTCAGGGTGATATTGATGTTATCTGTGCTACCATAGCTTTTGGAATGGGGATTGACAAGTCGGACATCAGATTTGTCATTCATCACAACATGCCGGGAAATATCGAGAGTTACTACCAGGAGATTGGTCGTGCAGGAAGAGACGGTCAGCCGGCTGAGACAATCCTTTTTTACAGCTACAGGGATGTTCAAACCCAGATGGATTTTATTAAGGAGATAGACAATGAGCAGTACAAAAAGATACAACTAGCCAAGCTTACCCGTATGCAGGAGTTTGCCGAGGCTCAGGTTTGTAGGAGGAAAATTCTACTGAGCTACTTCAGTGAGACTCTTCAGGAGGATTGTGGTAACTGTGACGTGTGTAAAAACCCGCCTAAATATTTTGATGGTACACGGTTGGCACAGATGGCTCTGTCGGCAGTTGCCCGAACAAATGAGAATATCGGAATAACTACATTGGTTGATATTCTGAAAGGGAGTTATTCGAGAGCAGTTAACGAGAACTACTATCATAAAATAAAAACATTTGGTGTTGGTCGTGATACCACCCTGTTTGCCTGGCAGCTCTACATTCAGCAGTTTATACAGCAGGGGATTGTTGAGATTGATTACAAAAACCACTACAACCTTCTGCTAAATGATTTAAGCAGGAAGGTGTTGAAAGGTGAGATGGAGGTTAAGTTGGTTGATTACGAAGTTATAAAGCAGCGGAAAGATGACCAGAAGAAGTTGGCAATAAAGGTTAAGCCGGAGAAGGGAGCAGTAAATGAGTCGTTGTACGAAACCCTCCGTGAGTTGCGAAGTCAGATTGCAAAGAAGCGCGGGGTTCAGCCATACTTGGTTTTCAGTAACGAGAGTCTGCGCGACATGGCTTCCCAGAAACCATCTGACATTGCTGAATTTCTCAATGTTCACGGGGTAGGGGAGCATAAAGCAAAACTCTACGGTGCCTCGTTTCTGGAAACGATAGCCTCTTTTAGTTCGGGCAGGAGCAAAGGGGATACATTTAAGGTAACCTACGAGCTCTACAAGCAGGGTAAGAGTATTAGTGAGATAGCCGTTGAGCGAAACTTGCATGAGACAACAATCTATTCGCACATGGCTAACCTGATAAATAATAACTCAGATGTTGATGTTTTTAGTCTGATTACCCAAGAGGAGCTGGACAAGGTGGCCGAAGCAAAAGAGAAGATTAAGGATACTACAAAGTTAAAACCCTATTTCGACTATTTTAATGGTAGTGTTGGATATGGGAAAATCAGGATAGCACTTTCATATCTGGAAAAGTGATGGTGTTTTTAAGCTTCAGATATAATTGTATATGTAATATTTGCTATATTCGTAGGTTGGCCGTAATTAAAAAAAGATACAAGAATGGGGAAAAAACTAACAGTTTATATGATTGACGGAACTGAGTATGGACCAAGACTCAGTGAGATTGGGAACTGGGTTGGGAAAGCAATTTATAGCCCAAGGTCATCTCTAATTAAGATATTATCAAGACCTGAATGTAATAATCCTGGAATTTATTGTTTAAAAGGAGACCCGACTGATGAAGCGTTTGCAGAAAAAATATACATTGGAGAAGCAGAAAATATTAAGACCAGGCTTAAACAACATCTAACCTGAATTATGCAAGAATCCTGCTAACACACATGTAATTGTCTTGTAATAAAACACATAATCGCATTTTGATTTTTTATTTAGTTAGAGGAAAAATAAAAAAAAACAATCTATG
>JALVBA010000257.1 GCA_027010905.1 Marinilabiliaceae bacterium | reverse complement strand
ATAATATACAGAACTCTATTTTAAAAAGTCCCCTTTTCATTTTGGAGAGGGGACTTTTTTATTCAAAAAAGGGCTAAAGCCCTAATCATCACACTTCTCTAACTCCCGGCATAAATGCCGGAACAATTGATTGAGATATTTCATCAATTGCCCTACCCATTAATTGCTCTGTCCTTCAATCCCCCTGCCCTTTAATTACCCTGTCCTTTAGGGTAGGGATAACAAACCAAATATGACAGTTAGGGCTTCAGCCCTTTCCAAAACTTTCCAACAATAAAAAGGTACTCTTTACCTCATATTTTCCAGTCTTACAATTTCCAATATATAGTAAAAATGAGCATTTATAACTAAATTTAGTATGCTCGTGGAAAATTTCTAACCATTAGCAATTTATTTGGTAATATTATCATGGAAAGGGACTACAAAATGAAAACAATTACTCTTGTATCGGTATTAACAATAATCATCAGCCTTAGTCTGACAGCTCAGGAGTACGATGCATTTGGAAACAGAATCCCCTCAAAAAAGCCTAAAATTCAAATCAAGAAAGGTGAGAACAAAGTTGACTCCAACGGACGAAAACAAGGCGTGTGGGAAAAGTACTACGACAATGGAAATCCTAAATACAAAGCTAACTTTAAAGATGACAAGTTAGTTGGTGAGTTGACACGATTTTTTGAGAACGGAACACCTAGCGTAAAAATAGTTTATGATGAGTCAGGCCTGAACGGTGATGCCAAACTCTACAACGAAAAAGGAAAACTGATAGCTGAAGGAAACTACTACAAGCAAGTGAAGGACAGTCTCTGGACATTCTATTCTGATAAGGGTGAGAAACGAGCTTCTGAAGAGTTTATTAGAGGGAAGAAAAACGGACAAACATTAATCTTTTACCCCGGAGGCAAAGTGGCAGAGGAGATAAACTGGGTTAACAATCTGAAAAATGGTGATTGGTTTCAATACTTTAGAAGTGGAAAGACAAAAGCAAAATCACAACATAAAAACGGAAAACTTGAAGGTAGCTACACCTTCTTTTTCGAGAATGGCGACATTGAGATTAAGGGACAGTACAAAAATGGCAAAGAGGATGGTGACTGGACTTTTTACAATACCGAAGGAGAGGTTATGTATGTACTTAAGTTTGTTGATGGAATAGTTCAAAATCCGGAGATTCTTGATAATCTATCCAATCAAAGGCTGGAGAATTATGAGAAATCGAAACAGAACCTGAAAGATCCCGAACTCTACCGTAACGATCCTGACGGATATATCCACGGAAGGTAATAGTCCTGAATATATAGTGTAAAGGAATAGCAGATATATGAAATCAGTAATTAAAATATTATTAATCGTACAGTTCTTCGCCGCTGACATGGTGGCAATTGACTATGGGTACTTTGTCAGCTTCACAGATAAAACCGGAACTCCATACTCGGTTGATACTCCTGAGGATTTCCTTAGTGCAAGAGCAATAGAACGACGTGAAAATCAAAATATTTCAATTACTGAAACCGATCTGCCTGTTAATCCTATTTATATTGACAGCCTTAAATCTTTAGGCATTACAGTTAAGCACACTACAAAATGGATGAACGGATGTATCGTTTTCAGCTCCGATGCAGCATTGATGGATACACTTGCAAACTATGGCTTTGTCAGTTTCGTTGAACTTACCTATAAACAAAAGGCAACCGGCATGGCAAAATTGGAGTACACATCCCCCAAGCTAAAATCAGGGAATTCAGACAAGTCAGAGATTTATGGCAGTGCCTTCAAACAGATAAACACCGTTAATGGCATTTATCTACACAACAATGGAATGCAGGGAGAGGGCAAAATCATTGCAATTATTGATGCCGGATTTTATGGCGTGGATAACCTTCCGGCCTTTACTCATCTTTGGAACAACAATCAGATTTTGGGAACAAAGGATTTTGTCAACCCCTCTTCAAACATATTTGAGGAGCACGCACACGGGATGAATGTACTGTCGATTATTGGAGGTAAGATAGAGGGTAGTTTTTTGGGCACAGCACCGGAGGCTAAATTCTGGCTATTGCGTACCGAAGATGCTCCTACAGAGTATCCCATTGAAGCCGATTATTGGATATGTGCTGCTGAGTTCGCCGACAGTGCCGGAGTAGATGTTATAAACACCTCGTTGGGATACAGTACATTTGACGACGAAACAATGAACTACACTTACTCACAACTCGACGGTGAAACAATACGTATCTCCAGAGCAGCTACTATTGCTGCATCTACAGGTATGATAGTAATTGTAAGTGCAGGTAATGAAGGAAATAAAGCATGGCATTACATTTCGGCACCTGCTGATGCAAAAAATATACTCACAATTGGTGCAATGACCTCAGACAGTATTAAAGGTCCATTTTCATCTTTTGGTCCTACTGCTGATGGAAGAATAAAGCCTGATGTTACAGCTATGGGTGTTTGCACAGCCGTACAGGATGTCAGCGGAAGTATAGAAACTGGTAATGGCACATCTTTTTCTGCTCCGGTAATTACCGGCATGGCTGCTTGTTTATGGCAGTCGCTTAGCCAACTATCATCAGCTCAGGTAATAGATGTAATTTTACAATCAAGCAGTAACTACGACAATCCCGATACTGGTATGGGATATGGTATTCCTGACTTTGAAACGGCACAAAAAACCTCAATTATACCTCAAAGAGAAGACAATAAAAACAGTTGGCTTGTCTATCCTAATCCTTTCAGTAATCATTTGGTATTTTCAAATATAGAGAGCAGTGGTGAAACAGATATTGAGATAGCTTTCTACGATATCACCGGTAGTCTAAAATATAGTGAGACACTCAAGGCAGGTTCAGAATTTTATGTCGACATACCAACCTATTTGTCAAACGGAATGTATATATTGCAGATAAAAGAGAACGGATTAGTTTCGCAACATAAGCTAATGAAAGAAGACTTTTAAGAAATGCCTCAGGATCCTGTTTCACTATCTGCTTTAAACCGATTGGTAAAAGAGAAGATTAACAACTCTTTCCCAACACTGTTGTGGATTATTGCTGAGATTAGTGATATAAATACAAACCGCACAGGACACTGCTATCTGGAATTAATTGAGAAATCCGCTGAAAAAGATGAAGTAGTTGCCAAAGCAAGAGCAACAATATGGTCATTCACCTACAGAATGATTAAACCATTTTTTGAAGATGCCACTGGGCAAACACTCAAAGCAGGGATGAAAGTGCTGTTTAAAGCCTCTGTTGAGTTCCATGAGATATACGGCTTCAGTCTTAATATTAAAGATATTGACCCCAACTACACCCTTGGAGATATTGAGCGCAAGAGACGCGAAACCATATCTAAACTCGAAAGTGAAGGTGTTATTGAGATGAACAGAGAGACCTATTTACAGGCTGTTCCTCAGCGAATCGCCATCATCTCTTCTCCCACTGCTGCCGGATATCAGGATTTTGTACATCAAATAGAGAATAACCCCGAGGGGTTTAAAGTTTACCACCATCTCTTCCCGGCCATTGTGCAGGGAGATGCTGCCGTTAACTCTATCATCTCAACTTTTGACAAAATATACGAGCATGAAAAACTTTTTGATGCCGTAGTACTCATCCGGGGTGGAGGTTCGGCATCAGACCTGATGTGCTTTGATGACTATGAGCTGGCATACTACATTACACAATTTCCGCTGCCGGTATTAACAGGAATAGGCCATGAACGTGACATTTCAGTTGCTGACATGGTAGCTCACACACATCTGAAAACCCCTACTGCGGTAGCTGAGTTTATTATTCAGAAAGTAACAGACTTTCATTTCTATCTTGAAGGATTACAAAACGCTTTTACTGATATTACCACACGAAAGATAGGTGACAATAAGCATAGGATAGAGCTGTTGGCTCAAAAGATAACACCACTTGTTCTTAATAGTATTGAGGCAGAGAGTAACCGCATTGAGAATCTGGCCGGGACAATCAAAAGAGCAACCCTGTCGTTTGTTAACATCAACCTTCAAAAGCTCAACCACCGACACAATGTGACAAAATATCTTGCGCTAAAAACACTAAAGGGACAGAAACAGAGCATTGAGTTTTTCAACACAAAATTTAAGATTGAGGCAAAAGGATATTTCAAGTCGAAAAATCAGAAGCTGCAACTTATGGAGAATAGTATAAAATTGTCAGATCCAATAAATATTTTGAACAGAGGATACTCCATAACATATCGAAACAGTAAAGTTCTGAAAACCATATCTGATTTGAGCTCCGGAGATAAGATTGTTACAAAAATTAATGACGGAGAGATTATCAGTATCATCGAGAATATAAAAGAATAGTAGATTGTTTTTTTAAACAAATGGATTTTATATATTTGAGGTGCTTTAAAAAGGGAAACACCAAACAATCAACAATCTAATAATGAGTAACTTAATAAAGCTATTTTGGCCTGTTGTATTTATAACTATCTACTCTTTCTCCTTTGAGCAGGATACAGCAACCATTTTAAAAACTCAACTCTCCGAGAGTCCTGTTGAGAAGCATTATAATATCTACCTCTCACTGGCAAAGAACGAAACAGACTCACTACAGAGCGACAAATATGTGCAGCAAGCCATAAACTCGGCAATTGCAAACAACACAAAAGAGGAGCTGGCAAAAATATATACCGAAGCTGCTAAGATTAATTTTGAAAATGAATGCTACACTAAAGCACTCAGTTTTTGCAAAGCAGCCATTGATGCTGCAACATCATTGACAGAGACAAACAACACAATTGTTGCTGAAGCATACAACTATTACGGTTGGATTTATGCACGAAAACACAAACATAAAGATGCAATAGACTACTTTCTGAAAGCTGTTTCATACTACGAAAAAACAGGAAGCTTGGAGAAAGTTGGAGATTTGTACAACAGCATAGGTGCCTCATACTGGCACATCAACAACTACATGAAAGCTCTTGAGTTTTTTGAAAGGGCGTTGCAAAATGGTATCGATTATAAAAATATTCCTTTACAGATAAAGGCTCACAATAATACCGGTATAATTTATGAAAATCTCTCTCAGTACGATAAAGCACTTGAGTGCCAGATAAACGCGCTTGAGCTGTCGCAACAGATAAACTCTCCCACTTACAGAGCAACAACCTACGTCAACATTGGCAACATCTATTTTTATCTCAAACAGTATACCGAGGCAACAAACAACTATCTGAAAGCTCTGAATATATATACCATAACAGATGACGAATCGGGACAAAGTATATGTAACAATAATCTTGGCGAATGCTATCTGAAACAGGATAATATTGATGAAGCAATAAAGCATTACCAAAAAGCACTTAGTTATGCAACATCAAAACGTGACACAACTAACATATCACTATTTCTGCTAAATATTGGAAATGCAAACAGGATTGCAGGCAACCTACGTAAAGCGTATTCAACATTAAGCAAGGCTCTTGAACTGTGCAACTACTATTCGGACAAAGGTATTAAAGCTAAAATATATTTACATCTCGGAAATACTGTCGCAGCTCAGAACAAACCCGATCAGGCCATAAGTTATTTTAACAATGCGCTTAGCATCACTAACGAAACAAAAGACAGGAAGCTCTTTTTGAAAATATACAACTCATTAGCCGGGTTCTATTACAAACAGGGAGATTACAAAAGTGCATATCTTTATAAAGATCAATATTCTGTACTGAACGACTCGGTTAATAATAATAAGATGCTTCAGGATATGGCGAAGATGAATGCTATCTATAATACATTTAAAGATCAGACTACCATCATAAATCTGCAAAAAGAGAATATCTCACACAGCAAAGAGCTAATGCAGGAGAAGAACAAGAGAGTACTGTTTTATATCGTAGGTCTCTCTTTTCTCACAATCATCATCATTCTGCTAACGCTTTTCCTATACCGCCGAAGAACAGCTAATAAATTGAAAAAACAGAACATTGAGCTAAACAACCTGAATGCTACAAAAGATAAGTTCTTCTCAATAATAGCGCATGACCTGAAAAGCCCTTTTAACTCGCTTCTGGGTTTCTCCGAGATGCTTGCACTACATGCCGAAACACAAAATACCGAGCAGGTTGTTGAGTATAGTAACATCATTCACAATTCAACAAAAAAACTTTTTAACCTTGTAGAGAATCTTCTTCAGTGGTCGAAAGCACAGTTAGGCACAACCAAATACAGCCCCGAGCAAACCGATGTCTACCTGCTTGCAAACAATATAATTTCGCTACTCAGGCTTAATGCCGAGGAGAAAGATATTGTAATATCGTCAAAAATGAGCAGAGACATTGTGGGTTGGGTTGATGAAAACCTGTTTAATACTGTTATGCGCAATCTACTATCAAATGCCATTAAATTCTCAAGGGTAGGAAGTATGATTCAGGTTACAGGAGTAAGAGAGGGTGACATGATGAGAATTTCGGTTGCTGATACCGGAGTGGGAATACGAAGTGAGAATCTTGAAAAACTTTTTGCAATAGGAACGAACATCTCTACGAAGGGTACTTTTAATGAACAAGGCACCGGACTGGGGTTGATACTCTGTAAGGAGTTTGTTGAGATTAACAAAGGAACAATATGGGCAGAGAGCGAGTACGGTAACGGAAGTACCTTCCACTTCACAGTACCTGTTTATGACGAAAATAAACACAGAACAAAAAATGACAAAGAAAAAGATTAGTTACCAGGAGGCCATTGAAGAGGTTGAAGATATTCTCGCTAAAATTGAGAATGAAGAGTTAGATGTGGACGACTTGTCAGAGAAGGTAAAACGGGTTCACACCCTTATTAAATTTTGCAAGGAGAAGCTTTTTAAAACCGAAGAGGAGGTAGAGAAAATTTTGAATGATATTGATGAACCTTAAATCCGCAAGCGAATTTTAAAACATAAAGATAGGCATTTGTGACCACGTTATGAACTTAATTTTGGATAAACTGTATAATCTGTTGAATAAAATGAGCTATTTTCCCTTCTGCCGAGGTG
>JALVBA010000256.1 GCA_027010905.1 Marinilabiliaceae bacterium | reverse complement strand
ACTTATCTCTTCTGCCGAAAAATCAAGGCTAATTGCTGTGTTACCTCTATAAAAAACTGTATCTTTATTGCTCATTTTTGGGTGTAATTAAAAGTGTTGTTTTGATTTGTATCTATTTCAAATATAATACTTTACACCCATTTTTACAACCTTTTAATGAATTATTCGGGTTAAGTTCGATATATTTCGGATCTGCCAACCCTTTAGCAAAGCTGCTAAAGGTAGGAGTAGAGAAGCAAAATACAACAATCAATAATACCATCATAGCCCCGTAGCGGGCTAGAGATGCTAATGCAGGGCAAAGCCCTGAAAAAAGACATTCAACAAAAACGCTTAAGCCCCATAGTGGGCGAAAGAGACAATAGCAAATATTTCTTCACAAGCTCCAGTAAGTAAGATTTTTTATTTTGTCCTTGTAAATCCCTTTAACATCAACAAAGACTCCCTCATCAGCCAAAATATTCTTAAAGAACTTTTCATCCAAATCAACGTACTCCTGATGGTTTACGGCAACAATTACAGCATTGTATTTTCCCTCAATCTTATCAACTAACCCATAGCCATACTCCTCCATCAACTCCTCGGATGATGCATAAGGGTCATGAACATCAACATCAACACTAAATGACTTTAGCTCTTTGTATACATCTTCTACTTTCGAGTTTCTGATATCGCTAACATTCTCCTTGAAGGTAGCACCCATAATCAAAACTTTGGCTCCATTAATTTTATTACCATTCGATATCATTTTTTTAATGGTTGTTTTGGCAACATAGCCTCCCATCGAGTCGTTAATGAAACGACCACCGGTAATAATCTTTGAGTGGTATCCCAGCTCATTAGCTTTGTAGGTGAGGTAGTAAGGGTCAACGCCGATACAGTGACCACCAACCAGACCGGGGAAGAACCTTAGGAAGTTCCACTTTGTTCCTGCTGCTTCCAGTACTTCAGAAGTATTTATATTAAGTCGGTTAAAAATCAGTGAGAGTTCATTCATCAGTGCAATATTAACATCACGCTGTGTATTCTCAATAATCTTGGCAGCTTCAGCCACTTTTATCGAACTTGCTTTGTGAATACCTGCTTTAATGATTGATTCGTAAACTTCAGAAACCACCTCAAGAG
Organism: Marinilabiliaceae bacterium; assembly: GCA_027010905.1. Lineage (GTDB taxonomy): Bacteria > Bacteroidota > Bacteroidia > Bacteroidales > Marinilabiliaceae > JAADEM01. Next base: position 5,894 of record JALVBA010000256.1, on the reverse strand, counting down.
CCTCGTCATCGCTACCTGAAACAATCTTCAATATTTTAGTTAGTGTATGCTCCTTGTCACCCGGATTGATTCGCTCAGGTGAATATCCCACCTTAAAATCTTTATTAAACATCAATCCTGACTCTCTCTCTAGCACAGGCACACAATCCTCTTCGGTACATCCGGGATAAACGGTTGATTCAAAAACTATGTAATCACCTTTTTTCAATATTTTACCCACAGCAGCAGTGGCTGATAGTAATGGCCTTAAATCAGGCAGATTGTGATTGTTAATAGGTGTAGGTACGGCCACAACATGAAATGTAGCCTCTTTCAAATCTTCAGGTTTACAGGTGAACTGAATGTCACATCCGTCAAAATCCTCCTTTACCAATTCATTACTTGGGTCGATATTTTTTTTCATTAGGTCAACACGGTCGGCCTTAATGTCGAAGCCTACTACAGACATCTTTCGTGCAAATTCAAGGGCTATAGGTAGTCCTACATATCCTAATCCTATAACTGACAGTTTTGTCTCTTTTGATAACAGTTTCTCAATCATTACGGTTATTAATTTATTTAGTTCATTTTGTTGGTTACACTCCTCAGTCCATATTTTTATACGGAGCGACGAAATTACATGTTTTTTTCTTAATGTATTTTTCTAAATTCATCTATTTGACAAACAGACTTGTTTGGTATACGAAAGAGTCTAAAAAAAGTTTTGAAATTTCATCAAGCCTGAATAATGCAGTCTAAGTAGTGAAGACCTCACTTTCTTATTTAGCCTTTCTTACCATACCATCCTGCAACAGGTATCTCTCTTTACTTTCGGGGCAGATTGCTTCACCGGCTTCATTAAACTCCAGTCGATGACCATATTCACTCATCCACCCTATCTGCCTCGATGGATTTCCCACAACAAGTGCATAAGGTTTAATGGTTTTAGTTACCACCGCCCCTGCACCAATAAAAGCAAATTTACCAATATCATGCCCGCAAACAATGGTACTGTTTGCCCCAATGGTAGCCCCTTCACCCACATGAGTTTTTAGGTAATCTCCCCGTCTATTCACAGCGCTTCGGGGATTAGTAACATTGGTAAATACCATTGAAGGTCCCAAAAAAACATTATCGTCGCAGGTAACTCCGGTATAGATGGAGACATTATTCTGAACTTTTACATTTTTACCAAGTATTACCCTCGGCGAGACAACCACATTTTGTCCAACATTACAGTTTTCTCCAATTGTACAATCGGGCATAATATGGCTAAAGTGCCAAATCTTAGTGCCATCACCAATCCGGCATCCGTCATCAATTACTGCTGTTTCGTGTGCAAAAAAAGAGGGAGTATTAAAATTATGTGCGTCTGATACATTCATGTCTATTCCGTATTAATTTTGTTTCGCTGTTTCTCTCCCCCACCCAGGCGGGGAGTCGGAGGAGGCTTTCTCTATCCGAAAAAAGATAATACACCCTCTCTGATATATTCCAGTTGCTCTGTTGTCATCTCAGTATGAACCGGAAGAGCCAGTACCTCACGGGTTAGTTGTTCCGAGTTTGGCAACGAAAAGTCATCGGTAATCCATTTCGAAAAGGCCTCTTGCCTGTGCAGTGCAACAGGATAATATACCATTGCAGGAATAGCTTTCTTTCCTAACCACTCCCTCAGGTCATCCCGCTTTCCGTTTTTAATCCTCAGTACATACTGATGAAAAACATGCTCAGACTCTGGATTCCGTCCGGGAAGTACAATCTCTTCAATATCTCCGAATGCAGAGTCGTAAAAACCGGCAACCTTTTGTCTTCTTTGGTTGAAATCATCCAGATGAGGCAGTTTAACATTTAAGATGGCTGCCTGCAGGGTATCAAGTCTTGAATTTACCCCAATTGTTTTGTGATAATATTTCACTTTTGCTCCATGATTAACAAACATTCGAAGCTTCTCGGCCAGCTTGTCGTTATTGGTTATACAAGCTCCACCATCACCAAAGCAACCCAGATTTTTGGAGGGGAAAAATGAGGTGCATCCAATATCTCCAATAGTTCCCAATTTACTGCTACCCCCTTCAGTTTTGTAGCAGGCACCAAGACTTTGTGCGCCATCCTCAACAAGAAACAGGTTATATTTATTGGCAATCTCCTTCAACCTGTTCATATCAGCTCCCTGACCGAAAAGATGAACAGGAATGATAGCCTTCGTTTTGGGAGTGATAGCTGCCTCAACCTGCTTAGGAATGAGATTGTAAGTATTTAGATCGACATCAACCAATATCGGTTTTAGGTTAAGCAACCCTATAACTTCCACTGTGGCGATAAAGGTAAAGGCGGTGGTGATAACTTCGTCGCCCGGCTGCAGGTCAAGGGCAACTAGTGCTGCCTGCAATGCATCAGTACCATTACCGCACGTTATAATATGTTTTACATTCAGATACTCTACCATACCTGACTGGAACTGCTTTACCGCCGGACCGTTTATAAATGCTGAGCTCTCTATTACCTCCTGCATAGCAGTGTCAATCTCCGTTTTTAGTCGATGATACTGGGTTTGCAGGTCAACCATCTGTATTTTATTCATAACTGTATCTTCTCTTTTATAATGTCGCTAAATTAAGAAAATTATCAAAATCCATAATTAATACCAAATGATAAAATGTTATCTCCTTCGAGATAGAATGGAGGAGTATAAATATCTTTATCAGCACCTTTTACGCTGTTGTTCTCATATTCAAAAAATATGTAACCGTCATTAATAATTTGATATTTAGCTTTAAATTGCCACTGCTGTTTACTATATCTTACCTCATTCATAAAAGGTAGCCCCCAGCGGGGTTCATCGGGGTTTATCTCCGGATTGTCAGCCAGATCATCATCAATAATAATTTTCTGATAATTTTTCCCTCGCCTGGCGGATGTATAGTTCAGTTGCAAATCAAGTCCACGTATCGGTTTGTATCTTACAGAGAGAAATAGCTCATCTGAATTGTCTTTCAAGTAGTGACCGAGGGTGTAACCGTTACTCTCGTAGGTTGTGGACGGAATAATATGTTGATAAACCATTGGCTTAGCTTGTGTATACTCAATGGTAATACTCGTGTTGGGAATTAAACCGGAAAGCCGTGCACCTGCCTTACAGCTCACGTAGTTAGATTGCGCCTCCTTATCAAACATACGTATTGTGGATATCTCATCAATAAAAATTGTTGCGTAGAGATGTAGGAAACGAATCTGCCTACTACTAACATCAAAGTACATCTGCGCGTTATGCCCCACATCATTACTCCCTGAATTGTACGTATGGTCAACACTTTTGTAAAACATGAATGGTATAAAAAATGCAGGGTTAACATTCACGTCGCCGTAAACAATTGAGTTACCTATTGACAACCTCAGCCTTTTCCAGGGAACAAACGTAAACATATTACTTGCAATAAACTTATTGGCATAAACCTCACGTGTGCCATCGTAGTATTGATACGACCTACTGCTATCAATCACTTCGCTCACAAGCCAGCCGTGAGAGTAGTTAAACTCAAACCACTTTGCCGGGGTTAGCTTCAACGAAATATGTGCAAAAGATGGAGTGTGTGCAGACAGAATATTTGGTTCGCTGTAGCCGTTTCCGTAGGTGTAGTGGTCTTTTACCAGACCAATATCTAACCATCTCCACGTAAAGGTCATGCCTCCCCGGGCTTCACTGTAATCGGTCTCCTCGGTATCTCCTTTGTAGATAGCTCCACGATGCTTTGTCAGATATTGTCTGCCTCCGAGAGGAGAGCTCTCGTGATTATCGCGCAAACTTCCATAAAAAGCAAAGTGTTTACCGATGTAAGCAAAAAACTCACCACCACCCCATCGGTGATAGTCAAATGAATTTCCGTTTGAAAACCCCTGAACACCAAGTATAGGATTCACGGAGAACTTAAAAATAGAATCGCTGTAGTAGAATAGGTCGAATCGTTTTTGAAAATCTTTCCCTGTTAGCAGCTCTTTGTTGAAATCTTTTAGGTAAAAGACTATCTCTCTCTTTTGCCGTTGTGTTAGAGCCTTAAATTGTTCAGCCTCCTTAAGGAAATTGGCAATCTGCATTCGTGAGTATGGTTTTACAACACTGTTAACATCAATAGCCCCAATGTTTGCCAATTCATCCACAAAGTCATATACTGCCTCATTGTCGAGATGGTAGGGAACATCCTGTGCCTCTATCTGTTTTGGAGTAGACAGAAGGAGAACAAGAGTAAGTATGGTCTGTTTTAAAGTCATTCAAACTTGGTTATAATACATGGGTAATAACTTAATATCTTTCCTTTTCTCAGGCACTTCGTTTTCGATGAAACAATATATTTATAAGGATTCGGAAGAAATACCGAAAGTCTGTTTTAACAGGGTGCTTTTTGCACTGCTTAATATATCGTCTTTCCGACTCCATTATCTCTTCAATATTCTTTGGCATATCGGCGTAGAAGGGCGGCAACAGTCCCGGTTTTACAGTCGCCCTCAGCTCCTGCATCTCCTTGCTGTAGAGGCTGAGATATTGAGGACTTAAGGGTCTTACTCCAACAAGCTTAATCTCTCCTTTCAACAAATTCCAAATCATGGGTAGCTCATCAAGCCACACTTTACGCATTAAGCTGCCGAGATGCGTTATTCTGAAATCTTCATTGAACTTACCACCCTCTTTCAGGCTGTTATGCTCATACAGATATCCCTGAATAAACTCAGAGTAAGGAACCATCGTACGAAACTTATACACTGTTATAATTTTCCCATTCAATCCTATTCTTTTTGCCTTAAGCCACAATCCATAAGATGGCTTACAATCTGACATTGGCTCTTTATATTTTCTGTAAATAAAAAAGGTTTTCCTATCAATGTCGAGCCTCTTCTCCTCTTTAAACCCGGCATAATAGAGTCTTCCCATAATCTCAGGCTGCGACATTACCCGATTTCTATCATCGGTAATCCAAAGGTAGAACCAGCGTGTCATTTTCATCTTCGGAGAAACCCTCTTTAAAATATAGTCGAAAAAAAAGTAGATAGAATTGAATGGGAAAGGGTATTTTTTCAGAATTCTGACTTTGCGTTGCCCCATGGTTTCAGCACACCCAACAAACAAGCCACCTTGTGCTAAAACACTATTTGCTGTTCGGAAGAAGGTGTCAACATCTTTTATTTTATTAATTCTCTTGAGATTTATTAACGTGTTGTATTTGCTCTTTTCGGAGTTTATTAAATTTATAGGCTCTCCCGTAGCTACTACCAGCAGGTCATCAGAAGAGAGATACTCATTGTCTTTTAGAAATGAATATACCTTATCACCCGAATAATTTTTTATAAACTCTTCCATTCAATTTGTCTTTCCTGAAAATATCTAAGACGAGGAGGAGAGGACATCCAAACTCTTCCTCTTGATTTTCAGGCTAAAGTATTAAAAATAGTCAATCTGTTCAAACATTTAACCCACATTGCGCAAAAAACAGCACAAAATCAGAAGAATCAGTGTGTTTTATATGTTTTACAGCAGGATTCTGGTTTTCATGAATTATTATCTTGTTGATAATTAGCACTAACCGATCTTACGGTTTTTTGCATTTTCGTTTGTAGACCTACCTGAGCACTTTATATCTATGGAGTTAAGGAGTAATATTGTACCATGTTTGTCAAGCCATTATCAAAATACAACAAGAGCACGCGGAAGTACTACACACTTTATCAGTTGTGTGAGAGTTACTGTCTTGACGGCAGGATAAGGCACCGTGTAATTGTTGGTTTGGGAAATCTTGATGAACAACTGGATTCGGTAGAAGCCATTAAATCGTTGGGCAAAAGGATAGAAGAAAAACTATAGTGGATGCCATAAGCCGTAAAACATCATTCTCTGACCGCAAACCGGTTGTTGTCATGGATGCAGG
>JALVBA010000255.1 GCA_027010905.1 Marinilabiliaceae bacterium | reverse complement strand
TTATTGAACTTTCAGAAACCGCAGTTTTCAGATTGCCCGTTTTTTTCATTGATTTGAAGAATTCTGCGGCATACTGTTTGGGTGTGGTGTTTTGTGAAAATATAGATACAGATACAAAAAGAAATATTAAAGTGTATCTTAATCTTGCAGGAGTGTATGTTAGTCTATTATGTTTTATTTCCATGGTTGTAGATCTATTTAACAATTATTTTTCTTACAACATGAGTACTATTAACTTCTGCGGATATAAAATATACACCCGGGTTCAGCTTTATATTGATAGTTTTACTTTCAGATATCTGTTTGCTTTTAATAAGTTCTCCGCCAATGTCAAATATTTTTATTGTTGTTTTTCCATTTTTGCTTTCAGGGATTTTTACATTAACATAATTACTTACCACTGTTGGGTAAATTTCGATATTCTGTTCAATGTTATTCAAGTCAGGTGGGGGATCAAGTCGTGCCACTTTGAGATTGAAAGAGGTAGAAGCCAAACAACCGGCATCATCTTTTACATTTAATGACAAGTTGTCACCTTTGTTTGGTGTGAAAGTCAGGATATCATTGGTTGAGGCCGTTTGTCCGTTCAGTTTCCATTCAAATGAATACGGCATAATTCCACCATTAACATTGTATCCCATTACCCCTAAAATCACGGGGATACCTTCTGGTATCTCATCATCGAACAAAGAGACAATATTAAGTTTGTTATCGGCCTGTTGTGGCATATTCATCCTTACCACTGTCTGTCCGAACAGATTTCCACATAATATCAATGTTGATAAAATTATCAGATATATGTTTTTCATAGTATCAATCTTTTGCAATTACTAATCTGAAACCCGGGTAATGATAGTATCCCCCGTAAAGGAAGTCGTCAGTGTCGATGTTAGGCGGAAGATGGTCACGCATATAGATGTAACAGCTATTTTGCTGATATTGGAATTCGTCGGCAACGAGATCACCACCACGAACTACTTTGTTTGTACCTATTGAAGAGCCTGTTGGGTTTGTCAGATTGTTGCCGGGAGGGTTATCCTCTGTCCACTCCCTATACCAGTCGCTACACCACTCGCTCACGTTTCCGCTCATGTCGTAGAGCCCAAGTTCATTAGGTTGTTTCAACCCGACGTCGTGTTTCCTGCCTTCCGAATTGTTGTAGTACCAGGCCACATCATCGGCATTGTTATTTCCGGCAAAATAGTAAAACTGCACGAATTTACGTCCGCCCCTTGCCGCAACTTCCCATTCGTGTTCCGTTGGGAGACGGAACTTATAATCTGTCAACTCATTGAGCTTTGTAATAAAATCTTGCGTGATTTGGTTCCATGTGGCCACTACCGGCAGATTTGGGAAACTATTTTCTGTATCGTAAGGCAGATTACCCGTAACAGCCTGCCACTGTGCGTTGGTTATCTCGGTTTCGGAAATGAAGTAGTTGTCGAGATAAACATTTCTACTGTTAAAGTAAACCCCTCCTTCAAGATAGAATGTAGTGTCGGCAAGCACAGGTAAAAGGGTGAATTTTATCCCGTTTATCTCAAATTCTATTTTTGAAACTCCTGTTTGCGTTACTTTTATCTCTTTTGTAATATTGTATGCCTGAACTGTGACTGTTGCTGCCCTTTGAAATCTCTTATTTTCGGTGGCTGCAACGAGAACTGCTGTTGATTCATTTCCGTTTTTTGCAGAGAATGATAGCCATGTCGCATCAGAGCTTATTTTCCATTCATTGTTGGTTTCAATTTTAAGTAAACTTGCATCCTTATCAGCAGTAAAATCGATAGAAACTAATGAAATGTCAAGATATGAATCTTCAATTTTAGTAGCATCTTCTTTATTGCAAGAAATAGCTATTGTTAAAAATGACAAGAAGATTAAAACGTATCGTTTAATTCTCATGAGCTTAGAAAATTAATGAGTAATCCTATTGGGG
>JALVBA010000254.1 GCA_027010905.1 Marinilabiliaceae bacterium | reverse complement strand
CTTTATAAGGTTTATTTATTTACTTTTACGGCATATTTATTTACTTCTGCAAAGAATAAATTATTAAACAGATTGCCATGCCAAGTAGTAAAGTATTAATCAGCAGTTTAAAACTATAGTTAAAGGAAAAACATATTTCTTCTTTAGAAAAAGAAGTTGAGTTTTTGCGTAGTTTGGTAAGTGAAAAAAAATAATTTTTCTTCACGTCGAACAAATCATCTATTCCCATCCCATAAATGCGGTACTTCGCTATCGCTCAGCATCCCTCTTCATCACCTGCTCCACATGCTTTAGAATAACATTCACATCGTACTTCTCTTTTAAGAATGCTGTTAGTTTCTCGGCACTATAAACGGAGCGATGCTGCCCACCTGTACAACCAAAAGAGACCATTAAGTGTTTAAATCCACGAGAGATATATGCATCAACCGATTGGGTAACAATGCTGTAAACGCTTTTTAAAAAGCGATCCATTTCAGGCTCTTTAATAAAGAACTCTATCACTTCGGTATCTTTTCCTGTTTTCTCTCTATACTGAGGGTATTTACCCGGATTGTGTAGAAAACGGCAATCGAAAACATGACCTCCACCATTACCTGAAATATCAACCGGAATACCTCGCTTGTACGAAAAACTGCTAACTGAGACTGTTAACTGTGAAGCTGACTTACCAATGTTTATCAGTTCATCTGACTCTGTAATATTTCGGAGTGCCATAAACAGAGCAGGCATATCAATGGCAAACGTAACATTGTCGAGCAGATATTTTAAGTTTTTAATTGCGTATGGTATACTTTGTAAAAAGTGCTCCTTTTTCTCATAGAACCCCCGGAAGCCATAAGCACCCATAGCCTGCATCATTCGTATAAGTACGTACCCATAGTAGTGAGATACAAAATTTTCCCTGTCATAATTCAGGTGCTCACTCAATTGATCCATGTAGTGCGACAGCAGCTTGAGTCTCACATCATCAGGGATGTCAGCTTTGGCATCATAAAGCAGCGAAGCTACATCATACTGCAAAGCTCCTCTTCGTCCACCCTGATAATCGATAAACAGAGGTTTGTCATCCAATACCATCACATTACGACTCTGGAAATCACGATACATAAAATAGTCATGGTCGGCCTCAAGAAGCAGATTTATCAACCGGTTAAAATCATCTTCCAACGACTGCTCGTCGAAGGGGATGCGTGCAAGTTTCAAAAAGTAATATTTAAAGTAGTGTAAGTCCCACAACATACTCTGGCGGTCAAAAGCTTCACGCGGATAGCACTTCGAATAATCAAAACCTTCGCCACCTTGCAGCTGAAATTTAATTAAACCATCAAGTGTACGTTTATAAAATGTCACAAGCTCAGCGGGGAAATCTTTTTTGGAACGCATCCCCTGCAGGAAAGCAAAGAGTGATGTATCACCAAGGTCTTGTTGCAGGTATATGTCGTTATCAATATCCTCAGCGTAAATTTCAGGTACAGCTAATCCTTTGTTAAGAAAGTGTCTCGACATCTCTAAAAAAGCAATGTTCTCTTTTTTGTCGCTGTTGAATGTGCCTATTGCACTTTTGTTACGGCTAGCAATACGAAAATATCTCCGGTAACTCCCCGAAAGAGGAAGAGCAATATACGATCTGGCTTTCTCGCCGACCCACTCTTCAAAAAGTTTTATTAGTAATAGTTTGGTATCCTGTTTCAATTCGGTATCTCGTTAAATGGTTATTCATTCGCCTATTTACTACTCCAATCTTTGGAGATAAATTCCCTCTGCTAAGATATGAAGCTTATCTGAAACTTTACAGAAAGAAAAGGATAATTACCATAAATAGGTTTAGCCTGAATTATGCATAAACTTGGTTTCAAGGTAAGAAATCCATTTCTTGCATTTCATATCCAACTACAGTGGTGGAAAAATGTTTGGATTATGTAGTAAGTGATGATTATTATTT
>JALVBA010000253.1 GCA_027010905.1 Marinilabiliaceae bacterium | reverse complement strand
GTTGAAGAGTTATCATTTAACATTATTCAATATATCGTAAACTATCTGGGAATTAATCAGGCAGGCTTTTTCCTGATGAATACACCTCAAGATGGAGAATCATATTTTGAGCTTAAAGCTTTTATTGCATACAACAGAAAAAAGTTTGCCGACAAAATTATTAAGAAAGAGGAGGGGTTGGTTGGTCGCTGCGCCTTGGAGAAACAGACAATCTACCTTACTGATGTACCAAATGATTACATGAAAATAACCAGTGGACTGGGAGAGGCTAATGCCTCAGCGGCACTAATCGTTCCGTTAATTGCCAATGATAAGGTGCTTGGAGTTATTGAGCTGGCATCATTCTTGAAATTTCAGGAGTTTGAAATTAAATTTATAGAGAAAATCGCCGAAAGTATTGCTTCTACAATCTCAACCGTTCAAACCAATATCCAAACCAACAAACTGCTTCAGGAGACACAGGAGCAGGCTGAGAAGATGTCGCAGCAGGAGGAGGAGTTACGTCAGAATCTGGAAGAGATGCAGGCAACACAGGAGGAGAGCGATAGGCGTGAACTTGAGATGAAAGGTATACTGGAGGCAATTGACCACTCATCCATAAGCTCAGAATTTGAAATTGACGGTACACTAATATCTGTGAATCACAATTTCCTTGATGCATTCAAGTATAACATCGAAGAGATAGAGAATCAAAATATTAAGATATTCTTCTTTAAAGATGACCTGCCTGAAATGAACAAAACCCTTGACGACCTCAGGAACGGAAAGAATTTTAAAGGCAGAGTGCGACGCAGAACAAAGATGGGTGACGCCATTTATCTTCTTACAACCCTCACTCCGGTGAAGGATAATGAAGGTGAAATTATTAAGATCCTAAGCCTCGACTATGATATTACCGAACAGGTAAAGATGGAGGAGGCTCTGAAGAATAGTAAAGACGAGTTGGGTATTATGCTCGATCAGGCTCGTAACGAAGTTAAAGAGCAGTTTAAGGAGATTGAAGCTGTTAAAATAAGAAATGAAAAGACTCTTGAAGGTGCTTTAGATGCAATAATTACTACAAATAAGGATGGTGTTGTTGAGTTCTTTAATGTTGCAGCCGAGAAGCTATTCGGATACGATCGTCAGGAGGTACTTGATAAACAGATTGCGCTTCTGTTCAGTAAAGACACTGCCAAGAGCGATGAGTTCGTTTCTGCGTTTACCTCTCCCGATAAGGAGAAGATTGTAGGTGAAAGACGCGAAGTTCCTATTCTGACCAAATTTGGTGAAGAGATTCCTGTTCTGTTTTTACTGTCTGAAGCAAAGGTTGGCGACGACCATTCATACACTGCCTTCATTCAGAATGTTGAAGTTGAATTGTTTTAATTAATGATGACAGTGAAGGTTGAAAATATAACAGAGATAAAAGGTTTCTTACAGGAGTTAAAAGAATACTCTTCGTATGACTTGTGCGAATATTCTGACAGCTCAATCTACCGCAGAATCAAAAAGATTCTGAAGGATCATAAACTCAGTCTGGATCAACTAATTGCAAAGACAAAAACAGATAGCCTGTTTATTGAAAATATCATACAGGAAATAACAGTTAACACAACAGAATTTTTCAGAGACCCTGAAGTGTGGAGAGAGCTATACCAAAACTTCTACCCCACTCTGAGGAATAAAAAATATATCAACATATGGCACGCAGGATGTTCATCAGGGCAGGAGGTCTATTCAAATCTTATTCTACTTAACGAACTTGATCTGCTCGACAAAAGTAATGTTATTGCTACCGATTTGAACAGCAAGGTGCTCAAAGTGGCAAAGAGTGGTAAGTACGATAAGAAGGAGAATCAAGAATATTTTGAAAACTTTAATGCTGTTTTGAATAGAGAGGGTAATGGCAGCGATATCCTGTTTGAGAAATATTTTGAAGATGGAGTTAACAGCAATTGTGTAGAAGTAAAAAGTTTCCTTAGAAAACAGTCAGACTTTCAGCAGCACGATTTGGTTAAGGAGGAGATGAATAATCATGCAAAGTTTGATATTATTTTTTGCAGGAATGTGTTGATATATTTTAACTCGGCACTACAGACAAAGATTTTAAAACAGTTTCATAATAAACTAACTAATGGAGGAATATTAGTCCTTGGTAATCATGAGGGATTAAACGGTTTCTTCAAAACTAAATTCATTAAGGATGGCCCGGTATTTATCAAAAACAATACCTTCCACTTCCAGTTTTGAGAACGGCTCCCGTAATGGAGTTGCTTTCGGAATAAAGGAGATAAAAGAGCTGTCATCGTACATGGCAGAGAGGCTTGGTATGCCTTATGATCACTCTCCTCTATCTTTTTTGAAGCGCCGCCTTTCATACATTTTCAGAAAACATAATCTTCGTAATATCGAAGAGTTTAAACAGTTACTCAATAGTGATGATTATCTAGGAAGATTCCATGCTAATTTCTCCGTAAATACAACAGAGATGTTTCGTGACCCCGGCTTTTGGCGTTACCTGCGAACACTCTTAAAATCACTATCCATAAGCGATAAAATAAACGTTTGGTTACCTGAGATCGCTTCGGGCGAAGAGGTCTTCTCTTTTTTGATTATTATTGATGAATTGGAACTGACAGACAGATTTAATGTTATCTGCCAGCACCCCTCGCTACAAAAGCTGAATAATATTAAAAAAGGGATTTTAGAAGATAAAAACCTGGAGGTAAACAAAAGCAACTACACACGTATTGAAGGGCAGAAATCATTTAACGACTACTACACAATTGACAATAACAGGTTTGTTCTGAATCAGTCGCTTGTGAAAAATATAGAGATTGTTCACGGACACTTCTTAACTGTCCCGGCTCCTTCAGAAGTGGGAATAATACTATTCAGAAACAAGATGCTATACTACGACAAAGAGATCTCTGTTAGTTGCATCAGTAAGTTAATCTCTTCACTGTTACCAGGGGGCGTAATTGCCATTGGAGCCAAAGAACAGATGCCTGATTCATTTGAGTCGGGGTTAAATTGTTTAAATATTAAGGAGAAGATATACAAAAAACACGGATTTGAAATTATCTGGGAAAATGAATGACAATATAAGATATAAGGCCATTATCATTGGAGGATCAGCCGGCAGTTTCACTGTTGTCTCTAAGATTCTGTCCAAAATGAACCCGGATTTTCCGATTCCGGTTATTGTTTGTATGCACAGATTAAAGCATGTACGTTCAGGATTGGTTGAAGGGCTTAACCTAAAATCAAATATTAAAGTTATTGAACCAAATGATAAGGAGAAAATAGTAGGAAACAGAATATACCTTGCTCCGTCAAATTATCATCTGTTTATCGAATTTGACAATACGATACACCTCTCAACAGAAGAGACATTTAACCATAGCCGCCCAGCAATTGACCATGCTTTCTCATCAGCAGCCTACGCTTATCGCGACAAAGTGCTTGGTATAATACTCACAGGAGCAAACAGAGACGGGGCAAATGGCATGAAGGAGATACACTTCAAAAACGGAACAACAATAGTTCAGGATCCTGAAAGTTGCGATATCGACACAATGCCAAAAGCAGCTCTTAACCTTTTTGAACCAGACTATATTTTAACTCCGGATAAAATTACTGAATACCTTAATCAATTGTCAGTATGAAAAATAGTAAAAAGAAAAAACAACAAACAAATATAATTATCCTGGTAGCTATAATCTTTCTTTTTATGGTGGGGAAATATACTTTTGCATCTGTAATTTTACCGATTTCATTTTTTATATTTGAACTTATCTCGGCAATTACTCTTCTTTTCCTACTCTATTATACCGAAAGAACAATAACAGCCCTGAAGTTGAATGAGACGCAGTTAAACAATCACATTCAGTCTTTATCCTCAACCGCTGAACACCTTAAAGGTGAATTAGAGAAGAAGAACAGTGCTGCCGTAAATGAGTTCTCCATCGGAAATACAATTGAAAATATAGATGAATTGCTTAAAAATATACCAACAACAAAAAGTGACAGTGAGTTTTATAACAGTATATTATCTGTTCTGTCAGAGCATCTTGAAATTGTTATTGCTCTTTTCTTTACATATAATGAACAATCTCAGAGTTTTTCCGTAGAAGGTAATTATGGTATCCAGAAAGATGACCCGATAGCCCCTTTTGTAATAGGAGAAGGAGTACACGGTGAGGCTCTGAAAGAGAAAAAGGTAACTGTTTTAGACGATTTACCTGAAGAGTATTTTGTGGGTTACAGCGGCTTAGGAGAAGCTAAACCCAAACACCTGTACCTGTTGCCCGTTGCCGATGAAGATAATACCATTGGAATTATTGAGATGGCATCATTTAAACCATTGGATGTAGAAGATATTTGGTACAGAGTGAATAAAAAACTAATTGAATTAATAACCGCTAGATAGACAGTTTTTTTTATGTCAATAGAGAAGAGTAAAATATTAACACAGGCGAAAAAGTACTTCTCTCCTGCAGTATTAAATGAAACGGAATTGTATATACTCCTTTTCGCTATTCTATTTTTGTTGCTGTTCTCGTGGGCCGGAATGGCCTCTTTTACAGGTAACGATTTCTCTTTGAACTCTATCGTTCAAATCCACACTAATATTTTTGTGTGGTTTGTTGATATTATAGTTATTTCTGTTCCTGCCGAAATACTGTTTTTCCTGAACTACCACAAAATAAAAACCTCCAAACTGAAGAATAAGCTTAAAAAGCTGAATGATAATACTAAGCAAAATGTTCTGCTGGCAGAGAAGATTGGGCGCGGAGATTTGGATTTAAACAGTAATATCTCAAGCAGTACCCTCTCAAAAGTACTTTTCACTTTGGGTAGAAATCTGAAAATAAATAAAGAGAAGGAGACTACACTTAACTGGATCTCGAAAGGTAAAGGACTAATATCAGACATATTAAGAGTACACAACAATTTTGACTCCCTCTCAATTGATGTACTGAAAGCTATTATCGACTACACTTCTGCTACTCAGGGAGCCTTCTATATTTACGAAGGAAACGGTGAGTTGAAAAATATTGCAACTTACGCCTATGGCAGGCAACGGTTCGAAAAACAGAATATACCCATAGGCAAAGGTTTAATTGGGCAGGCAGCCTATGAGAAGAAACTAATCTGCCGTACTGAGATTCCGGATGACTATTTTATCCTTCAGTCAGGCATATTGGGGGATCAAAAACCCAAGAGCTTGTTAATAGTTCCTCTACTGCAAGAGGAGGAGTTACAAGGCGTTTACGAAATTGCATTTATATCAGAAAAAATACCTGAAAAAGTATTAGCTCTTTCAGAAGAGATTAGTAAGGTAATAGGTCAAACAATCTACAACCTAAAAATCAATACCCGTACAACCCAACTTCTTAAGGAGTCACAGGATATGACCCTCACTCTGAAAAAGAATGAAGAACAGCTTAAGCAGAATGCAATTGAGATGCTGGAGGCTCAGGAGCAACTGGAAAAGTCAAACAAACTTCTCGGCTCTCAAATTCAAGAGGTTGAGCACGGACATAAAAAACTGCAAGCACTGTTAACCAATGCATCTGAATTTATCTCGATTTACAATGAGAGGCAGCAGCTGCTTTTCGAGAGTCCTTCGATTAAACCTATATTAGGCTACAACAACGATGATGAGGTTAGAGGAATGGACCCTAACCTGCTTACTCCCAAAGGCTACAAAACGATTAGCAATCTATTTCAATATCTGGCTGAAACACCGGGAGGGCAGAGAACTGCACAATATACCTATCTAATGAAGAATGGAGATAAGCTCTTTCTTGAGACCAAAGGAACAAACCTTCTTCACGACCCTGCTATAAAGGGAATTGTTTTTAATACCAGAGATATTACCGAACGTAGGAGGGCTGAGAAAGAGGAGCGAATGAAGAGTCGTATGCAGTCTCTCTCGGAGAACTCACCTGATATGATTATTCGTATCAATACTGTCGGAAGAGTGGTTTATGTAAACCCTGCCGTTTCGGTATTTGTTGATGTTCCTGCCTCCGACCTGGTAAAAAAACGTATCTCAGATCTCAAAATAGATGAACGCTTTATCCAGTTTGTTAGGGAGTCTCTTGTGTTAATAAGAGACGAGGATAAAGAGATAATGTCAGAAATAGAGATCTCAAGCTCTGAAGGAGAAAGGGTGATGGAGATTAAAGGAATACCCGAATATAGTAAGGACAAAGAGTTGGAGTCTGTTCTGTTTGTTGCTCACGATATAACCAAAATAAAGATTATTGAGCAGCAGCTAAAAGAGAAGAATAAAAAAATCTCTGACAGTATCAATTATGCTCAGAGGATTCAGTCATCAATTCTACCTGACACAAAATTACTTCAGCAACATTTCCCCAGCTCATTTATCTTTTACAGACCGAAAGATGTTGTAAGTGGTGATTTTCCATGGTTCTTTAAAAAAGATGACACATACTATATTGCCGCTGTTGACTGTACAGGACACGGTGTTCCGGGAGCTCTGCTGTCGTTTATCGGGTACTTTCTGATGAATAATATAGTTAGTGCCGAACATGAACTTTCGGCTGCTGAAATCCTTGACCTTTTACATCAAGGTGTTCGTAAAAACCTGAAACAGGATCAGGAGGGTGCTAACGGACGTGACGGAATGGATTTGGCACTATGTAAAATAACACCTGAGAAGAACGAACTTCAGTTTGCCGGGGCACACAGACCCCTCTACCTTGTTCGTGAAGGTGAGCTAATTGAGTATAAAGGCTCGCGTAAGGGAGTTGGAGGAACTCCATTACCTCGTAGAATTGAAAAAGATTTCGAAAATAATATTATAAAATATCAGAAGGGAGATAAGATATTTATCTTCTCCGACGGACTACCGGATCAGACCGGAGGTACACTGGAGAAGAAAAAGAAGTATCAAGCCCGCCGTGTAAGGGAGCTCCTTGTTGAAGACCCCACATACACAATGGCCTACTACTCAAGATTATTTCCAAAAGATTTCTTTGAGTGGATGGGTCAGGAAAAACAAGTTGATGATGTTTTATTGATTGGTATTGAAT
>JALVBA010000252.1 GCA_027010905.1 Marinilabiliaceae bacterium | reverse complement strand
AATATACTAACAAATATATAAATCAGAGATATTGAAATATGAAGTTTCATGGTTATTTTTTTATTAATGTTTTGAAGATTGTCAATTTTAATAGGCATACGCAATTGTGTGATACTTTAATTACAGACTCTTCCGCCCGCTATGGGGCTTGGGTTTGAGCTCTTAACATTCAAAGGGCGTTTCCCTTTGCTAACATCTTCCGGGTCTACGACCCTTGCCTTGATTCGTTAAACATATTCGATTAGAATTATATTCAGAATTTGTCTTTTCATACCCCGGCAAGAACTCCATAGAACTTGTTCCCTTAAGCCCCGGCAGGGGCGCAAGACACAAACGCAGTGCAAAACCCTGAGGAAGCAAAGAACTCCGCTAAAACTTTAAAAACATGTGAAAACTTGCAATTACAATTATAAATTTTTACATTTGACCGAGCGTTCAGTCATAAATATATTTTTCATGAGCCCAAGAACAGAACAACAGTTTGAAGATATTAGAAGAGAGAAGGTAGAACACATCAAATTGTGTGCCCTGCAGCTCTTTGCTGAAAACGGCTATGACACCACTCCCATAAGTAAGATTGCCAAAGTTGCCGGGATATCGAAAGGATTAATCTACAACTACTTTTCAAGCAAAGAGGAGCTGTTAAAAGAGATACTGATTTCCGGTCTTAAAAACTTTATTTCTTTCTTAAAGATTGAAGAGATAGACCGAATAAAAAGAGAGGAGATAATTGCTTTTGTTGACGGAAACCTAAATCTATTAAAGCAAAACACCGATTATTACAAATTATATTTTTCTCTGGTAATGCAACCAAAAACAGTGCAGCTGCTGGAAAATGAGATGAGAGATGTATTTGGGCAAATATTCGAGAAATTCATCCACTATTTTGAGCAACAGGGAGAAGATCAGCCCTATGTAAAAGCACGCTATCTTTTGGCAATTTTTGATGGCATAGGGATTCATTACATTATTGATCCGGAAAGGTTTCCTCTGGATGAGATACAAGAAATATTAATTACTAAAATATAATTTTATGAAAGCTATAATACTATCCCTTACATTTTCCATGATTTCATATTCCCTATCATTTTCACAAAAAATTACAGCCAAAGAGATTGTGATAAAAGCTGACAATTTGCAACGTGGAGAGACCAACAAAAGTGAGATGTCGATGTCTGTGATTCGTCCTAAATGGGAGCGAACCATAAAAATGAAAAGCTGGTCGTTAGGCCGCGACTATTCAATGACACTAATTACATCACCGGCAAAAGAGAAGGGACAGGTGTTTTTAAAGCGTAAAAACGAAATGTGGAATTGGATGCCTGCAATAAACAGAATGATAAAACTTCCCCCCTCAATGATGTCGCAAGGGTGGATGGGCTCCGACTACTCAAATGATGACATCCTAAAGGAGAGCTCTATTGTGGTTGACTACAACCACAAAGTTATTGGTAATGAGAATATCTCCGGACTTGATTGCTACAAAATTGAATTAACACCTAAAGAGGATGCAGCAGTTGCATGGGGCAAGGTGATGAAATGGATAAGCAAAAAAGAGTATTGGCAAATGAAAACTGAATATTTCGATGAGGATAGTGAATTGATAAGAACAGAAGTTGCATCTGACATAAAACCGTTTGGTGACCGCAAACTGCCATCGCACATCGAAATTATTCCTGCCGACAAACCGGGTCAGAAAACAGTTCTTGATGTTTTATCGGCACAGTACAACATTAAAACAGATGAAGGATTTTTCTCGCAACAAAATATGAAACGAGTACGATAAACGCAAAACCATAATTATGAACTTACGCATCGCCTGGCGAAATCTTTGGAGAAATAGAAAAAGAACTCTGATTACTGTTAGTCTAATTGCACTCTCTGTGTCACTGGCGGTTTTTATGCGTTCGTTTCAGGAGGGCTCCTACGCAAAGATGATTGAAAATGCCATTGGAAATTTCACCGGATATGTTCAGGTACATCAAAAGGATTACTGGGGAGACAGATCAATTGACAACGGCATTGATGTCTCAGACTCACTAATAAACACAATTCTGTCGACGAAAGATGTTGAAGGGGTAAACCTTCGGCTGGAAAGTTTTGCACTGGCCTCACACAATGTCAGTACAAAAGGAGCTCTTATTATGGGAATAGTGCCAAAAGCAGGAGATGAAATGCTCAACATTAAATCAAAAATCATTAAAGGAGACTACATCACTGATAGTGACAAGTCGATAATTATTGGCTCTAAGCTGGCTAATTTCCTCGACATTGATGTTAGTGACACGCTCGTTTTACTGGGTCAGGGACACTGGGGACAATCAGCCGTTGGGGCATATTCGGTTAAAGGAATTGTTAAGATGCCGATTGCCACTCTTGACCGCCGGATTATTTTTATGCCGCTATCTCTGGCACAAGAGTATTACTCCTTCCCTGACGGAGTTACCTCTATTGTAGTACGGTTTAGCGATTCAAATGAGACAAGAAGTATTACTAAAGAGCTCAACTCAAAACTCGACACTACAATGTACAGAGCAATTGCCTGGCAGGATATGTCGCCCGAGATGGTTCAGCAGATTGAGAGTGACCGAATAAGCGGCATTTTCATGTTGGGTATACTCTACATGATTATTGCTTTTGGTGTGTTCGGAACAGTGCTAATGATGACAGAAGAGAGGAAGAAAGAGTATGCCGTAATGATTTCAATAGGGATGCAAAAAACAAAACTTATAACTATATCTTTTTACGAAACAATAATTATGAATCTGTTTGGAGTTATTGTTGGAGTTCTTATTGCTATCCCCCTCGTTGTATACTTCCACTACTACCCCATAGTGATGACCGGGCAAGCTGCCAAGTCGATTGAAAAACTGGGAATAGAGCCTGTGATGCCAACAATACTGAGTTCTCAAATTATATTAAATCAGGTATTTGTAATTATTTCTATCTCATTAGTTGCATTTATCTACCCATTAACAGCAATATTTAAACTGAACGTAATAAAAGCTATGAAACGTTAACTCTCCCCTAAATCTATAATTTCAGATGGTTGAGGAGAAGGCTTAAAAAACATAATAATTATGATAATTTTCAGAATGGCCTGGAGGAATGTATGGCGACACAAGGTTCGCAGCTCAATTGTTATGCTGGCTGTTACGGTAGGGCTCTTTGGAGGGTTGGCATCAACCGGAATTATGAAAGGGATGGTTGAAGACATGGTGAAAAACTCTATTGAGAATCAAACTTCAGATATTCAGATTCACAATACCAAGTATCCGGCCAACAATGAAATAAGCTACTTTATTAGTGATGCGACCCAATTAACAACTAAGATAAAGATGATTTCCGGGGGAAAGGCTGTCTGCCGCCGAACCAAGATTTCCGGAATGGCTTCTACTGCTTCAAAGGCTACAGGAATAATTGTGAACGGTATTGTTCCGGATGAGGAGAAAACGGTTACCAAAATATACACCAAACTAACTGACAGTTTAAGTTCATACTTCACCTCAACCCGAAAAAACAGAATTCTGATAAGTAAAAAGTTGGCGAAGGATCTTAATGCAAAAGTCAGGTCAAAGATAGTTGTCACCTTTCAGGATTACGACGGTAGCCTTACGGGAGCAAGTTTTAAGGTGGAGGGAATATACAAAACACAGAATGACATGTTTGACGGGCAAAATGTTTTTGTCAGAAAATCTGATCTCGATAGGCTTCTCGACATGCCCAAAAATAGTGCGCATGAGATAGCGGTGTTGCTCAACAACCATCAGGAGACATATGACATCTTCCCCTTAGTTAAAGAGGCTGCACCGGGCTATCTTGTGGAGGGGTGGTACGACATCGATCCTTACCTCGAGATGACATCTTCCCTAACCGCCTACATGTTGGTTATTTTTATGTCAATCATCATGCTTGCATTAGGATTTACGATTGTTAATACGATGCTTATGGTTGTGCTGGAGCGAACAAAAGAGCTGGGAATGATTATGGCTATTGGAATGAACAGAAGGAAAATTTTTGAGATGATTTTTTACGAAACACTACTACTGGGATTTGTAGGGGGTATTATCGGAATAGGAATCTCCATTCTGTTTACACAATATTTCGGCAAGGTTGGCATCGACATTTCAGGTGTTGCACAAGGGTTTGAAGCGTTGGGGTACAGCTCTGTTATGCACCCTTATCTGGAGTTGACAGATTACATTCAGGTGATAATTCTGGTATTCATTACCGGATTTATAGCCTCTGTTTTCCCAACAATAAGAGCTTTGAAGATGAAACCGGTGGAGGCTATCAGGAAGTAACCAATGATTGAATGAAGTAAAATTAAGGATCTATGTCGTTTGTATTGGGTAAAAAACAATATTGAAGATTTTGAATATAAATAGACAACTGTATTTTGTTGCGGCCTCTTTCTGATTGTGCTTGGAGTGTGATTGAAGATTTAGGGAGATTGGGGAGCTCCGAAGATATGAGGAGATCCAAACGAACTTAATCTTTAACCATACGGAAAGTGCTATCAGAAATAAGCCTTGATTTTTTTTGTTCCTTTTTTGCATCAAGGCAAAAAAGGAAGGATTATTTAGATATAACCACTATGTTTGACATAGAGCCAAATTTAACTTATGATATGTTACATCAATAAACCAAGTTAGTATTAAATCATTATTTCATTAAAACATTAAATTATTCTAAAAATGATTATAGAAACCAAAAACCTGCACAAAACATACACCGAAACTGAGGTGGAGGTGAAGGCAGTAAACGGAATAGACCTGTCGTTTGAAGAGGGAGAATTTACCGCTATTGTGGGGCCGTCGGGCTGTGGAAAAACAACATTTCTGAATCTGCTTGGTGGGTTGGATGCCCCCACATCAGGTTCGGTGTCTATTGATGGTACTGACATCAGCTCTCTGACTTCGAAACAGATGATTGATTTCAGGCTGAACAATATAGGGTTTGTTTTTCAGGCTTACAATCTTATTCCGGTACTAACGGCAAAGGAGAATGCGGAGTTCATCATGCAGCTGCAAAACAGACCGAAAGAGGAGAGAGAGAGCCGAATTGCAGAGCTGTTTAAAGCAATTGGCATTGAGGGCAAAGAGAATATTAAGCCGGGACGACTATCGGGCGGACAGCAGCAAAGGGTTGCTGTTGCTAGAGCTCTGGCATCAAAACCAAAATTTATACTTGCCGATGAGCCTACGGCAAATCTTGACAGTAAAGCCACAGCAGAGCTGCTTGACATCATGCATGAACTTAACAGACAAGAGAGAATAACCTTTATCTTTGCCACGCACGACAAGCGGGTAATCGACCGTGCCGAAAGAGTTATTACCCTCGAAGATGGAAAAGTTGTTAGCGATATTGCAGGGGCTCAGTAAAATTAAATATTCAAGTTAAATTGATGATAAATATTTCTATTGTGAAAATAGTTGAGAAAAACATTGAAACCATTAAAACAGCATGGGATGAACTTAATGAAGACTTATCTGTAAAAGGGTTTATCGAAACTGCTGCAATTAATGGGATGTTAGAACATCTTCAAACACCTTCTGAACCCAAACGTGCCACAGCCTAAACATATTACTGCGTTTTTGAAAATCTAATATGGACAACTATTTTTTTCGGCCTCTTTCAGAATGTGCTTGGCTTATATCTTTCTAATATTTGATTAATGACTTTTAGCCGACAGAGATGAAACACAACTTAAAATATATCCTCATTGTAATAATTGCATTTGCTGTACAGGTTAATCTGGCAGCACAAGGAGACGATGAACCCGAGCAGCGCAACTGGACGCTCAATGGGTATGTTAAATATCTTCAAACAATATCATTTCAGAAGATTAGTGAAAAATGGATGACCGACAATCTCATCCACAATAGGCTCAATTTCAACTGGAACATCAACAACAATCTCACATTTAACACACAGATGCGAAACCGGATCTACTTTGGCGAAACAGTTAATAACTTTCCGGGATACTCCGATTACATAGATACTGAAAATGGATTTCTTGATATGTCGTGGACTCTGTTTGATGCGAGTTCCACATTCATGGTATCATCCATCGACAGGCTCTACTTCGATTACAACCTTAATAAATTTCAGATAACCGTGGGGCGACAGCGGGTTAACTGGGGGCAGGCCTTCGTGTGGAATCCCAACGACCTGTTTAACTCCTACAGTTTTTTCGATTTCGACTATGAGGAGAAGCCCGGAAGCGATGCGGTACGACTTCAGTTCTACCCCTCCTTCTCATCAAAACTTGATCTGGTTGCAGAGGTTGACCATAATCACAAAGTTACAGCTGCCGCACTCTACAGGTTCAACAAATGGCAGTCTGACATTCAATTTCTTGGAGGTTACTACGCAGGTTCAGACATTGTGCTGGGAGGCGGATTTACCGCTTCACTATTTAAGGGCGGATTACGGGGCGAGTTAACACTATTTCACCCGCAGGAGAATTTTTCGGACACAGCAACTACGCTTGTTACATCACTCGGTTACGACTACACCTTCAGAAACTCGCTGATGGTAACGGTTGAGAGTCTTTACAACGGTTATGGTAAAAAGTCGGGAAGTTTTAACCTTAGTGAATTTTACTTTATGCAACTATCTCCACAGAATCTCTCACTCACAAGACTCTCGTTTATGACCCAACTATCCTATCCCATTACTCCTCTGCTAAAAGGCACAATGTCGGGAATGTTCAGCCCCAACGATAACTCATTATATTTTGGTCCGTCAGCCGAATACTCTTTAACCGAGAATCTCTCCCTTGACCTCTTTGTTCAGTACTTCACATCCGACACTCCCATTGAGCAGGGAGGACGTGGATGTTTTATCTATTGGAGATTTAAGTGGAGCTTTTGAAACCCCGCCATCTTATCATTATCAGAACCTGTAACAAATCTACGTATTTGCTCTATCCGACACCTGATATTGGCGAAATGAACTGAATGAATTCGGTTTGTACATCTGTCAGACTATCTAATAACCTGAGTTCGATATAAGCAACATGTTAGAACATAGCAAGTTGTCCATGTGTATTAACGGTTTCGTATTTAATTCTAGGTTTTTTAGG
>JALVBA010000251.1 GCA_027010905.1 Marinilabiliaceae bacterium | reverse complement strand
CGTATTTGTTCCAAGCGATTATTAAGTCGAGCAAACATTTTTCGTAGTCCGAGCAGCATCGATTTATTTTGCTCGATGGTTTTTACATAATAATCATTCGCCCAGCCGCTGACTTTTTGCGGATACACATTACAATAGTTTATTCTATATTGTCCGGCTTTAAAATCCCATTCATCATAAGCATACGACAATCCGGCACCATCCGCCTCTTTGCTTTCGGCGACATTGATATTACTGATAAAATCCGCTTGATAGACAGAATGCACCGGATCATCCACACGGACGGTATTTTTAAGATTCAATTCATTCAGCGCCTCCGCATCATTTTGCAGGGTATCGTCCCCGTCAAAATCCCTCCAGACGCCATCGTGCTCTTCTGCAGTCTCTACTTTTTCAAAATTATGCGTGAGCACATAATCCTCCTGTGCCTTCTTATCCACAGCGATAGTTTCCACTTCATCAGACGGTTTGGCTTTGAGTTCAGTAGTGATTTTATCCGGTTGTTTTTTGGCCGTCACATCCGAAACATTTTCCAAAGCATCACCTTCTCCAAGCGGCACCATTTTATACCACCGCCCGAAAAGCCACGTCTTATCGGGAGTAATCCCTTCCTCCGTTATTTTCTCCAAATCGGTATCCAAACTTTCAAAAACCGGCTTTAGTGCCGGATACTCCTCAAATAAAATTGCCAAGACACTTTCAGAAGTAGCAAGTGCTTGCTCTTGTGCTTCAGACATTGTGTGCGACTCGTCCTGCGGAAAATTTAAACTCAATCTCCGCTGCGTAGCTAAATAAAACATCCTGAAGATATAGTACTTGATGTTTAATTCCAACGAACTGAATTTATCCATCCTCTCAGGCAAAAGAAATTTGTTGCCTTTCCATCCTCCTTCCCGTTCCGCCACGTGAATATCAATTCCGTCACCTGTCAATGCCCGTGCGATGATTGTCAACTTCTGTTTCATGTCTTCCAACAGCATTCTTCGGGCGATCATTACCGGCTCATCTTTTTTCTTACGCCGAAAAAAGTGAAACAGTTTTTGAAATATCAGTTGATCAATCTCTACACTCATATTTTATTCAGTTTCGCTAACCGGATTTCAGTCCTCATAAGGAACTTCTGCATCCAAATTTTCATCAAATCATCAATGCCGACAAATCCCTCAGCGCTTCCAAAATATCGGAATCATCAGATAAGGGTTCCACGACAGCCACCTCTACCGCCAATCGTTTGCTCAATCCGGATTGTATGAGCATGGCAGCATCCACCAATAGTCTCGTCGAAACCGTTTCGGTTAAGCCTAATTCCGTTAAATTCCTAATCTTATTACCGATATTGACCAATTTTTTAGAGATATTTTCGGCTATACCGGTTTCTTCCGACAAAATTGATGTTTCTGTCTTTGGTTTTGGATAATCAAAAGACAAAGAGACAAAGCGTTGTCGCGTGGAAGGCTTCAGTTCTTTGAATCCTTTTTGGTATCCCGGATTAAAAGATGCCACCATCATAAAATCGGGATGCGCTTGGATTTCTTCTCCCAACTTATCGATGTAAAGCACGCGGCGGTAATCGGTGAGAGAATGCACTGCCACAATAATATCAGGACGGGCTTCTGCGATTTCATCCAGGTAAATGATAGAGCCGTTTTTGACTGCCCTTGTCAATGGTCCATCTTGCCAAATGGTTTCCGCCCCTTTGATAATGTATCGTCCAATGAGGTCTGTGGCGGAAGTCTCTTCATGACAAGCCACCGTGATGATATCCTTATCCAGTTTGTAAGACATATACTCCACAAAGCGGGATTTTCCTGTTCCGGTAGGTCCCTTTAGCAATAAGGGCAATTTATTCTTATAGACGTGCTCAAAAACATCCACCTCACTCCCAATTGCCTTGTAAAAAGGTTCTTTTTGTATTATCATTTATTACTTTTGTTTCTACTTAAAAGTATCACACTTATACCA
>JALVBA010000250.1 GCA_027010905.1 Marinilabiliaceae bacterium | reverse complement strand
AACACTTTCAGTAAAATTTCCTATTATCTTCCGGTAGATAGAATCAACTAACAATGACTTTCCACTTGATGAACCGCCTATAACCACATTTAATCCAGGGGTCAAACTTACATCAACATCTATGTGGTCATTTTTCAAAAAAACATGTTGAATGTGTTCTGACCAAAGGTCAGGCTTAACACCATATCGAAGCCGCGTAGACTCGGACAGCGCTAAACGTAAACCGTTAAAAGTTGGGCGGGCCAACATCCACGTAGGGGTAAATTCTGCGGCTTCACTGCCTGCTTTGCATTGTGGATAAATTTTAGGATCATAGTTATCTGTTGCTGTTACTAAATGGACGAAATCCCTTATTCCCAAACGAGTAAAGTACTCATATGTTTTATCCAAACTCCTATTGCTTCTGGCGGTAAACCCATCGAAATGGTTGTAATAAATGCTTCTCTCAAGAGTTTTATCAAATTGCACACCGTCTGGAATTGACTCATCAAAAGTCGAGTGATTTTGCCCTCCGTGTGGAAGAAGGAGAAACTCATACTCGTCGAAGCAATTCATTATGTCTTCCAACTTTGGAATATTTACGTCCTTATTAGTTACTTCCTTACGAGGGTAAAGATTATTTAGCTTAAAGTTTATGGCGTCTATTATCGATTCATCTATCTCTTCAATATTAAAAAGAAGGTGGCAATGATATGGATGGGCGTCAGGATAATTACGCACATGAAGCTCAACTCCAAGAAGGATGTTCTCAAACACATCGATCGCATTCAGGTAGGCATTTTTGTTGATGACATTATGATCAGTGAGAGAAATGAGACAATCTGAACCGTCTGCTATATTCATCACCCTACGTTTTAAGACATCAACGTCATATGAATCATTTATTCTTTCAGGATTATTAGATGTGTGGATGTGTATATCTATGAATACTGGCCTCATATTTCGTCCTTTTTCAATGAGAATTAATATTATTCGCACAAAACAAGCTGGCTGGCTTCTCTCACGATTTTTGCAAATTCAGCAATATCGACTTTAATGAAATTTATGGTGTATCTCTCAATGTCTTGTTACAATTCTCCTCGAAAGGCGCGTTGGGTTAATGATTTGAAGAGTAACTCTATTTCTTCAACTTTAAAAAAAAGATTCTTTTTCAAATCAATAAGTTTGTATAGAAACAAAGAAAACTTTATTTGCAAATCATTATCGGGAATTTCTATTTCTTGCTCCATCAATCTCCTTTTTGAAATATTGGGCATTGATCCGGCTGCTCCTCCTGCAATTCTCTGAATTTGTTTTCTCTTTCCTGCATGAGTTAATAATGCCCATAAGTAAGCAGGAGTCACTGTTTTTGAATCCTTGATTCTCAGCCTAAAAATCAGATCGGAAAGAAGTAATTTAGGACGAGTGGAGTGAACCAATGCACAAGCTGCAACTAAATCGTAAGTGTTTTTTCTTGTAAAGAGAAGATCGCCTTTTTGAACTTCTAATTCAGGTTTTGGGGACAAGTCATAAGGAAGTGCTTTACTTTCTCTTTCCATGTAACTGCAGGTAGTAACGGCACCAAGTTTAAGAACCCCCCACTCACCTTCAGATGGTTCACGATCATAGCACCTTGGACTCCACCCGCTGTCGATTCGCTCAAGAACATCTCTCAAGGGTAGAGTTTTCCATCCCTTGGGGTTGGTGACGGGGTCGCCGAACATGTCGAGGAAGGTGGCGCGGAGGAAGTCGTCGGCGAGTTTGATGGCCTGTTGGCGTTTGCGGCGGATGGCGTCGGCCTTGTCCAGGATGGCGGCAATGCGCTTTTGCTCGGGGAGTGGGGGAAGGGGGATTTCATGATTCCAGAAAATTTTCATTGAGGCTCTCGGCATTTTTGCGCCTGTAACCTGCCCAGAGATCCAATGCACAAACCGAGGTGACCGTAAATAATATGCCAAATAGGTTCGGTCCAATCTTTGTGGATC
>JALVBA010000249.1 GCA_027010905.1 Marinilabiliaceae bacterium | reverse complement strand
TGCAAAAGAATAACAGTCATGATATCACCTGATAAAATAACGATACAAACAATAAAAGCATCTTATAAATCTGTTTGCAAGGCTCTTACTGAACATCACATTAAAGAGGCTTTTGATACTATTGCGCCCTTAGTTAAAGAGACTCATAACAGTGACTTGATTGATTTGCATTACAATCTTGAGTTTAACTACAGAAATATGCTGAAATATATGGTTGAGGGAATTACCGACCCCGAACGCCAGAAGATATATTTTCAGCAAATAACTGAGATATATCTGCTAATAGATAAAACTTACGACTTTTTACTCGGCAAGTATAGCTCAGATATCTATTACGAGACTAAA
The DNA here is from genome assembly GCA_027010905.1 of Marinilabiliaceae bacterium. Classification (GTDB taxonomy): domain Bacteria; phylum Bacteroidota; class Bacteroidia; order Bacteroidales; family Marinilabiliaceae; genus JAADEM01. Next base: position 6,780 of record JALVBA010000249.1, on the reverse strand, counting down.
CATTCATTGGAGACTACATTATTAAAAGAGACTATTGAAAATTACACCTCTTCTGTGTCTAACTTTGAACTACGGCAACTTGCATCTACCCACTCACTATTCACCGATAACGACCAACAAACCGTCTACAGTCTGTTCAATGCTATCTGGACAGAGGCATACTCAACTAATGATTCGACACAACTCCTAACATCTCTGTTTAACAACAATCAGATTCCGTGGAATCACAAAGCTCTGTTTAGCTCGGCTGTTGTATTGGCTTTGCTTCAACAATACAGCCACAAACTTATACTTTTACTTTTCAACCTTCTTAAGCATGATGATGAGCAGGTCAGCGCAAGGGTAGTTACGGGCTTACTATTAATCCTATACAAGTATGATGACCGAATAAAAAACAGTGATGAAATTAAGTCGAGGATAAAAATACTGGCGGAGAATGAGAAACTAACTGAGCTGATTAAAACCATCGTTATCCAACTCATCCGTACCAGAGAAACAGAGAAGATATCAAAAAAGCTTACTGATGATATTTTGCCTGAGGTTGTTAAGATGCAACCAATAATAGCGGATAAGCTTGATTTGGAAAACCTCATCAGTGATAAGTTCAAGGAGGATAAAAACCCTGACTGGGAAGATGTGTTTCAGGATTCACCTGAGTTGTTGAACAAACTTGAAGAGGTTAGCAAATGGCAGCTTGAAGGTGCTGACGTTTTCTTGACAACATTCAAGATGTTAAAACACTTCCCTTTTTTCAATGAGATATCTAACTGGCTAACACCCTTTCACCTAAACAACCCGGCAGTGGTAGAGGCATTAGAAGATGAAACCGACGCATTTAAAAGTAAAGAGCTTTTAGAGGGGCTTGAAAACTCACGGTTTCTGTGTAACTCTGACAAGTACTCACTGGTAATGAGTGTTCAGCATATGCCATCGATGCAGAAGGAGATGATGGGAACTATGTTTGGGGCAGAGCTGCAACAGATGGCCGATATAGAAAAAGACGAATCGGCACTTAACGCCAACTACTCAAAGCTGACAATATCAAATCAATACATTCAGGATTTGTACCGGCTGTTTAAAGTTCATCCACAAAAACACCATTTTGAAGATATTTTCAGGTGGGATATGACATTCCACAACAAGTGGTTTTTTAATATTCTTCTTCCTGAGATGGAGACAAAGACACAGATTGGCGAGTACTTCTTCAAAAAAAGCTACTATCCCGAAGCTCTTGAAATATTCATCTCTATTTCGGAAGAGGGCAAGCCCTCTTTGGATATTACTCAGAAAATAGCTTACTGTCATCACCAGCTTAATGATTACAAGGGTGCACTAAACTGGTATCTTCGTGCCGATTTTTTTGAGACACAAACAGCCTGGAATAAGAAAAAGATAGCATTTTGCTATCTGCATCTTAACAGTCCTGAAAAGGCTCTTGAATACTACAAGGAAGCAGATACCCTAACACCTGAAAACCTGCACACTTTAGCGTCAATAGGTCACTGCCTGTACGAAACAAAAGAGTACAAAGAGGCATTGAAATATTATTTTAAAGTTGAGTATATGGACAGTTCAAACACAAAAGTGTGGCGACCTATTGCCTGGTGTTCGTTTGTTCTTGGTAAGTTTGAGCAGTCTGAGAAGTATTATCAGAAGCTCATTGTTAATGAGAAAAACGGCAACGACCTGATGAATCTGGGTCATGTACTGTGGTGTAGAGGTGAACGAAAAGAGGCACTAAATATCTACCAGAAAAGTGTGCTTACTTCGGGGAATTCATTAAAAGCATTCGAGGAGGCATTTTATGACGATATTGAAACCTTAATAAAAAATGGCATCAACAAAGAGGATCTCCCAATCATGTTTGATCAGATACGATACTCCATTGATAATTAGCTCTATATTTATGATTATTTCTTTCTAAAGAACCCAATAACAGCAAGTAGAATTACAGCTCCAACCATTGCCGTAATTACCGACCCGATAATACTATTGGTATTTGAAATGGTTTTGATTTCTCAAACAGCAACACTAAAAATATGGCAAAAAGAAAAATTACAGCAGAGATATACAGCTACGGCATCTACTCCGGTTGGGATAGAGAATCGAAGGAGTTACCAAAAATTCAGAAGATAACCAACCGGATACCAATCACTCCTGATGTAGAATTTGGGTGCATAATTATTCTTAAAGGGGCAAAAGGAAAAACAATAGAGTTCCGAATAGATCATCCTCCTTTTAAAGATAGCTCAGGAAATAGGGCTGCTCCTTTCATAGGTGAATATTTCATCAATAGTAACGAGTATGAGTTTTTTCTTGGCGATACCGTTTGGAAACCCTATGATGATAAAGCCGGAACATGGGAGTTAAGCACATTTATCGAAGGGAAAAGAATAAGTTATAAAAAGCTCCTTCTCACAAAATAGTATTTTTAAATGCTACAAAGATATCATTTCCTAGCACTGTCGTCCGGTAAAAATAATAGTTAATTCTTCTCTCTTCAATATTTTATTAAAAAAAATAGACTATCTTTCTATCTGATTATTTAAACACAAATTATAGTTTCGTCATAAATGAACACCCTTCTCAGCATATCTTTCCATATTAACTTTTTACCTCTGTTGGTGGTTATAGCATTGTCATGGGCAGCTCCTATTCTATTATCGCTATTTAAGCTAAGTAAAATACCTACAGTAATTGCTGAGATTGTGCTGGGATATATTCTTGGTCACTTCATATTTAATGAGTTCAACCCCGAAAGTATTAAGATCCTTGATTTTCTTGCTTTGGCCGGTTTCATCTTCCTTATGTTTTTAAGTGGTTTGGAAATTGATGTTGATCAGATTATTGCATCTCTCCCACGTAAAAAACTCACAGTTTTAAGCTTCCTGAGAAACCCACTGCTCATCGGAATAACCCACTTTGCAATAACACTAATACTATCCTACTTAAGCACGCTTGCTCTATCGCAATTTGTTCACATTCCAAGTATCTGGTACTTCTCTCTAATTATGGTTACCACTTCGGTAGGTATTATTTTACCTATATTGAAAAACAGGGGAGAGATAGCGGGACACTATGGTCAGATGCTAATAATAACTGCTGCAGTAGCTGATATACTTAGTATTATCCTATTCTCTTTCACAGCATTTATTCTGAAAAATGGCTTCAAAGTTGAACTGCTATACATCTTTGTCCTCTTCTTTGCATTTTATATTTTTAGCATTATAGGGCAAAGGATGAAAGGTATACCTCTACTAAAAAAGATGACCTTTCAGTTTTCGCACTCTGCCCTGCAGATAAAAGTAAGAGGGACAATATTGGTAATTCTTATTTTTGTGGTGATGGCACAATTCATCGGTGAGGAGGAGATACTTCTGGGAGCCTTCCTAAGTGGATTACTACTATCCGGATTCCTTCACAAAGGACGCTCTTTACTAATCCTAAAGATGGATAGCATGGGCTTCGGGTTCTTTATCCCCATCTTTTTTGTTATGGTAGGAATGACCTTTGACACATCAGCCTTTTCTGAATTTGATAGCACCATAGTCTGGTTTTTATTGGCTCTGTTGATCATTCTGTTTGCAATAAAGATTATCCCATCAATGCTTTGGGTTCGGCTGTTTGGGTTTAAGCGGGCTATTGCCGGTGGGTTCTTAGTATCCTCAAGGTTAAGTTTGATTATTGCTGCCGCAGCTATCGGGTTAGAGATGGGGGTTGTAACGGAAGGAATCAATGCAGGATTCATTCTGATGGCTGTAATTACCTGCCTCTTATCTCCTATTGTTTTCAATACTCTTTATCCCAGAAGTGTTCTTGACGGAAACAAAACGATTATCGTTGGTGGCAGCAGTACCGGAGCGCTATTGACACGTCGCCTGCATGCGCATGGCAAGAAATCTATAATTATTGAGTCTGACATTGACCGTTTTCACGCTATTCAGGAGAAAGGATTGAATGTTATTCATGGCGATGGTACAAAGGAGGCTATCTACCGACAGCTAAAGATGTCGGCCAATAATTATGTCATTTTGGAGTGTGGTAACGACCAAACAAACCTATATATTGCTCACATGCTTAGGGAGCAGTTCCTTCATGAAAATATTATAGCCCGTACAAAAATAAAACATATAGAAAATAAGCTCAACCTGATGAATGTTGACACTGCTGATGAGCGAAGGGTTATGGCTACCACATTGGAAAACCTCATACTTCGCCCAAGCACCTATCACGATTTGGTTGAAAGCTTCGATAATTACATTGTAGAGGAGATTCAGATAACCAATAGCGATACAGATGGAAAAATGATTAAGGAGTTACCCTTCCATTACGATGCTATTTTAATGATGATAAAATCGGGCAATGAGATTAAAATTCCACATGGCGATACCTACCTCAGAAAAGGTGATGTACTGCATGTTTTTGGAACGTCAACAGCCCTCCAGGAGACACACAAAATGGTTGAGTAAAATACTAAACATTAAACCTAAAATGCATTATATCACCATCCTGCACAACATACTCCTTACCCTCAACGCGCATCTTACCAACCTCTTTGCACTTCTGCTCTGAGCCTAAAGTTACGAAATCGTCATACGAGATTACCTCAGCACGGATAAATCCCTTTTCAAAGTCGGTATGAATAACACCGGCGGCCTGCGGTGCTTTTGCTTCGTGAGGATAGGTCCATGCACGTACCTCTTTTTCGCCTGCTGTAAAATAGGTTTCAAGGTTAAGTAATCGGTACGCAGAGTGAATTATCTTAACAACCCCAGACTCTTTCAATCCCAAATCTTCGAGAAACTCCTGACGCTCCTCAAATGTTTCCAGCTCTGATATCTCTGCTTCGGTCTGAGCTCCAACAACAAGAATCTCTGCCCCTTCATCTTTAACAGCCTCACGCACCTGTTCTACATATTTGTTTCCTGCAACAACTGCATCCTCATCAACATTACAGACATACATTATAGGTTTGTTTGTGAGCAGGTACAACTCTTTCGCAACTTTCTCTTCAGACTCAGCCAGCTCCACTGTTCGGGCAGAATTACCACTCTCAAGCGACTCCTTGTACTTATACAGTACTTCAACCAATCTTTTAGCATCCGGATTTTTAGATGTCTTTGCTACTTTTTCGTTCTTCTGCAAATTCTTCTCTACCGTTTCCAGATCCTTCATCTGCAACTCCATCTCAATAACCTCCTTGTCTCTGACAGGATCTATTGAGCCATCAACATGTGTAATATTCTCATCGTCGAAACAACGAAGAACATGAATGATAGCGTCTGTTTCGCGAATATTCCCCAGAAACTTATTTCCCAGTCCTTCGCCCTTGCTGGCACCTTTTACCAGTCCTGCAATATCAACAATCTCAACAGTTGTAGGAACAACACGTTGGGGGTTAACAAGCTCTTCCAACTTAGACAGCCTTTTGTCAGGAACAGTTATTACACCAATATTTGGTTCGATAGTACAAAACGGAAAGTTTGCCGATTGAGCTTTCGCATTCGACAAGCAATTAAAAAGAGTTGATTTGCCAACATTCGGCAATCCTACAATACCACACTGTAAACCCATCTGTTACGGTTTTTAATTAAGGGTGCAAAAGTACATTATTTTTTCCATATAGATTTTGATTATCTGTTCTCGGCTAAATATTATTTTGAGGTGCTACGAGAAATAATACCAATTTAATTTCATAATACGCTATATTTTTATATTTTTGTCACATGGGAAAAGTATTTGAAATTACGATAAAAGAGAGTTTGTCATTTTTAAAATCACAACATAAAAAGGAAAAAAATCAAAAGAAGAAGATTCGTCTATTGAGTATAATTTTAACAAAAGAAAAGAGATTTTCAAGACGAGTTGATTTGGCAGAGTATCTTGGAGTAAATATAGATACATTAAATAAATGGACTAAAAAGTATAAAACATTTGGATTAGAAGAACTCCTTACGATAAATAGTGGAGGAAAGAGAAGGGAAGCGGTACCAAAGTCTATTCATAAAGAAATTGCGGACAAACTACACGATTCAAACGCTCCACTTCAAGGATACACAGATGCTGTTTCTTGGATAAAACAAGAGTTTGGTTACCAGATTAAGTATCATACATTAAGAGCATTTATGATAAGAAATTTTGGTTCAAAATTAAAAACACCTAGAAAATCTCATTACAAAAAAGACGAAGTAGCCTTTGAAACTTTTAAAAAAACTTCATAAATCAGCTCCAACAAATTGCTAAGGATAACAATAACAAGTATCAATCCGTTAATTTATATTTTCAAGACGAGAGTAGATTTGGTTTAAAAACACATTTAGGCAAATGTTTAACAGCAAGAGGTGTAAAACCAATAGTGAAATATCAACATGCATTTAAGAACACTTATTTATACGGAAGTTTTTCACCTATTGACGGAGATTCATTTGTCTATGAAATAGAAGGAACTACTAGTGAAATATTTTATCAATATATAATGGATTTTTCGATGCATCGACCGGCAGAATTAAAAATTATAATAATTGATAATGCCGGCTTCCATTCCTTGGCAAAGTATGATATTCCAGATAATATTAAACTCATAAGAATACCTCCTTATTCCCCGGAATTAAACCCATCAGAAAAAATATGGGCATATATAAAACAATTCTATAAAACAATACTCCGTTATAAACTTAAGCGGCAATAGTACCAAAATACAATAGTTTGTCCAATCTCTTTTTATTTTTAGCATAGTATGGATTAATCCCGAACACGTCAAAAAAACGGTTCATCAGTAAT
>JALVBA010000248.1 GCA_027010905.1 Marinilabiliaceae bacterium | reverse complement strand
TTAGCGATGAGGCAGTACAATTTATAGCGCAAACCGCCTACTCACAAGAGATGGGTGCTAGACCTCTTAAACGCTATATACAAGATAATATCACCAATAAACTCAGTGATGAGATACTTTTTGGGGCACTTAAAAACGGTGGGCAGGTAGAGGTAGATAAAAAGAATGCTGCTTTGCGTTTATCCTACAGCGAGTAAGCCCATTGTATATCCATGAATTAAATAAATACTCCCTCTCTTTTCCCCACCCCGATGATGCCAATGAAGATGGTATTGTGGCATGGGGTGGGGATTTAAATCCTTCTAGAGTTATACGAGCATATCAGCAAGGGATATTTCCATGGTATTCTCCCCAAGATCCAATTCTCTGGTGGTCCCCCGATCCTCGTTTAATAATGGAACTTGATGATTTTAAACTAAGAAAAAGTTTACGCAAAAGTATGAAAAAATTTACCTACGGTTTTGATACTAATTTTAACGAGGTGATTCAAAAATGTGCCAAAACACGCAGAGCAGATCAAGAAGGAACCTGGATAAATAAAGATGTGATTGAATCTTACAATGTACTTCACAGCATGGGGTTTGCGCATAGTGTCGAAAGTTACTTTGAAGGTACTTTGGTTGGAGGGCTCTACGGCATAGTTGTAGGAAAAGTATTTTGTGGGGAATCTATGTTCAGCCATAAAAGTGATGCTTCAAAATCTGCTTACGCTGTACTTATTAAACACTTAAAATATTGGGGATACGATTTTGTAGATTGTCAGGTACCGACAAATCACCTTAAAAGTTTAGGAGCAAAAGAGGTCGCACGAGATTATTTTTTGATGAGACTTCATAAAGTCAATATGGATACCATCACTCATGAATGGGAAATAAACCAAGAATTAATTACAGGATAAGTATCCTGTAATTATTATTTGTATCTGTAAGTGATACGACCCTTATCAAGTGAATATGGAGTCAGTTCCAACTTCACACGGTCACCTGGAAGAATTTTTATATAGTGCATACGCATCTTACCGGCAATATGACACAAAATAATATGTCCATTCTCCAACTCTACACGAAATGTTGCGTTTGGCAATGCTTCAATAATCTTGCCATCAACTTCAATAACATCTGCTTTAGCCATTTTAAGTCCTTTTAAAAGTTTTAACTCTTACGCAAGAGATAATATTTCAGCTTTACCGTTGATAACTGCAACAGTATGCTCATAGTGTGAACCGCGTAAACCGTCGGTACTAACAACATCCCACCCGTTGTCTAAGATAACAGGTTTAGATTCTTTTTGACAAATCATAGGTTCTAAACAAAAAACCATTCCGTTTTTTATTTTTGGACCCGATTTTGGATTTTTCCCTTCAAGATAGTTTGGGATCTCCGGCTCTTCATGAGGTTTTTTTCCAATACCATGTCCACAAAAATTACGAAGCGGTACAAAACCGCGTTCTAAAATAAACTGTTCCATCATATAAGAGAGTTCTTTAAAACGCATCCCCTCTTTAATATTTTCTATAGCATAATAAAGAGTATCTTTTGAACAAGCAATGAGTTCTTCATCCTCTTTTGTAATTTCACCGACACCCATGCTAATCGCGGCATCTCCAAACCAGCCATCAATCTCTGTCCCGATATCATATCCGATAACATCCCCCTCTTGGAGTTTGTAATCTGAGGGGATACCGTGAATAATGACTTCATTAAGGGAGGTACAAACAGCATTAGGAAAACCGTATAAGCCTTTAAAAGAGGGGCGAGCACCATGACTTCTGATATAGTCTTCAGCCATAGCATCCATCTCTTTTAAACTTACACCGACTTTGGTATTTTGACGAAGAAGGTCAAGTGCACCGCCAACTATCTTGTTGGCAGCGCGAAGTTTTTCTATCTCTTGAGGTTTTCTAAGCGCAATCGCCATCGTTATAAACCGACTGCACTTAGCGTTTCATATTTACTCATATAAATCTGAGC
>JALVBA010000247.1 GCA_027010905.1 Marinilabiliaceae bacterium | reverse complement strand
TACCAAGACAAACCGTGCAGGAGGAATTCTCGGTGGAATCTCAAGTGGCGAGGATATCTATTTTAATGTCGCATTTAAACCTGTAGCTACAATCCTAAAAGAACAACATACAGTAACAAAAGATGGTAAGGAGATTGCCTCAACGGTAAAGGGCCGACACGACCCCTGTGTGCTTCCACGCGCAGTACCCATTGTAGAGGCAATGGCTGCAATGGTAGTTGCCGACATGGTGCTGTATAATAAGATTTATAGGTAACAAAAGCCCCCTTCGACTCCCCCAAAGGGGGAGTGTATAAAACTTTTGAAGTTATGAGTAAATAAATATAGATAGTATGGCAAATTCTTTTGGAAAAGAGAAAGATAGTAAAATAGATACTTCCCCCCTTAGGGGGGATAGAGGGGGGCTTCCCTTACACTGGAAAATAATTATCGGATTAGCATTAGGTACTTTGTGGGCTGTGTTGTCCAGTCTGTTTGGTTGGTCACAGTTTACGGCTGACTGGATAGCTCCCTGGGGGACAATTTTTATCAGTCTGCTGAAGTTGATTGCTGTACCTCTGGTACTCTTTTCTATTATTGGTGGGATTGTTGGTTTGGGTGACCCTAAAGATCTCGGTAAGCTGGGACTGAAAACATTAGCCTTCTATCTTGTAACTACGGTTATTGCGGTTTCCATAGGTCTGGTAATTGTAAATCTAATCTCTCCGGGTAAACTTATGGATGACGATGTGAGACTGGAAAATCGTATTTCGTATGAGTTGTGGGCTAAATCGGAAGGTATTAGTTTGCAGGATGACCACTGCTACACTTGCGACGAAGAGAATAGAGAGTTAACCAACATGATAGCTTCACGTACAGGTTACGAGAATGACGAGAGTGTAAAGGCAAAACTGAAGAGTCTTGAAGAGCAGACTAACCGTAGTAAGTTGAGTTTTCTTGTGGATATGGTTCCATCAAACATCTTCTTCTCTTTGACCGATAACACCCGGATGATGAATATAATTTTCTTTGCTATCTTTTTTGGGATTACTCTATTGTTCATCCCCAAGGAGAAGGCTACACCGGTAATTGGTTTGATAAACGGAATGGCGGAGGTCTTTTTGGAGATGGTAGATATAATAATGAAAGGTGCTCCCTTCTTTGTCTTTGCTCTGATGGCCGGGTTGGTAAGTAGTATGGCAGGTGATAATGTGGGGAAGATAGCAGAGCTGTTTAAAGGACTTACATGGTACTCTTTAAGTGTTTTGGGCGGATTGCTGCTGATGGCATTTGTAATCTATCCATCAATAATGAAATTGTTTGTACGTCGTCTGTCATACAAGGAGTTCCTGAAAGGAATAAGCCCTGCACAGATGCTGGCATTCTCTACTAGCTCAAGTGCCGCCACTCTGCCTGTAACTCTTGAGTGCGTAGAAGAGAACCTGAAAGTAGACCCTAAAGTCTCCTCCTTTGTTCTGCCAATAGGTGCTACCGTAAATATGGACGGCACAAGCCTCTACCAGTCGGTAGCTGTTGTTTTTCTTGCACAGATGCACATGATTGACTTAACTTTGGGTCAGCAACTCACAGTAATACTTACCGCAACACTGGCAAGTATTGGTGCAGCAGCCATCCCTAGTGCAGGATTGATAATGCTGATGGTGGTACTGACATCCGTTGGACTCAATCCGGCATGGATAGCTATTATCCTCCCAATCGATCGCATACTCGACATGGTTCGTACTGTTGTGAATGTAACAGGAGATGCAACCGTAGCTACCGTAATTGGTAATGGGTTCGACAAGGAGAAAGAGCTGGAAGAAAAAGAGAGGTGATAGAATGTGTACTTAACTTTGAAGTGAAGGCTTGAGTATAAGAAAGAACTCTCTGTTATCTTCATCTTAAGTGTAAGTAAACCTAAACATTACCTGGATTGAATTAAGAAATTTAATTGAAGCCAGAACCTCAAAATAATATTTAGTCTATCTTTGTG
>JALVBA010000246.1 GCA_027010905.1 Marinilabiliaceae bacterium | reverse complement strand
AAGTAGAAACTTTAAATAATATATGTATGAAGTGGAAAACAGAATTAATTGAGTTTCAGGATTATCTAAGAGTGGAAAGAGGGCTAACATCTAACTCGGTAAATGCCTATATTGCAGATTTAAACAAGTTAGTTGATTATCTGAATTCTAACGATTACAAAGATGCTAAGCCTGAAGATGTCAAACTGTCACATCTTAAAGGGATGATGCAGTGGATTTCCGAAAAAGGTATAAGCCCACGAACTCAAGCCAGAATAATTAGTGGCATTAAATCATTTTATAAGTTCCTGCTTATCGAAGAGAAACTGGATAAAGATCCAACGGCTCTTCTTGTAACACCAAAACTGGGAAGAAAACTTCCTGAAGTTATCTCGATAGAGGAGATTGATGCAATCATTAATCATGTGGACACAAAGAGACCTGAAGGGCAACGAAACAAAGCGATTCTTGAAATACTCTATAGCTGTGGACTGAGAGTTTCTGAAGCTATAAATTTAAAGATATCAAATTTGGCTTTTGAGTCAGGCTTCATTAAAATTGAGGGTAAGGGTAAAAAGGAGAGACTTATTCCAATCAGCACAAAGGCAATTAAGGAGATAAACCTCTATCTTAGTGGGTATCGCCGATTATTAGCTGTTGACCCTGAACATGAAGATATTCTTTTTTTAAACCGTAGAGGAAGCAAACTCTCCAGAGTGATGATTTTTACTATTGTAAAAAATACAATAAAAGATATGGGATTCAAAAAGAATGTTAGCCCACACACTTTCAGACACTCTTTTGCAACCCACCTGATAGACGGAGGAGCCAACCTCAGAGCGGTACAGGAGATGCTTGGGCACGAATCCATTATAACAACAGAGATTTATACCCATCTTGACAAGGAGTATCTGAAAGATACTGTGAATCAGTTTCACCCAAGATCATAAATTATCATAACCTATCCGGAATTTAAAGTATCTATAACTCCGGATTAATTACAATTATTCAACTATGCAACACTCTGGATAAGTTAATAATATTTAAATATTCAATAGCGATTATTATCCCTAATAAACTTTTCTATTTTTGCACAGGCAGTTAAAATTAATTAATATATAAAACAGAACAACATGGGAAATTTAGATTTAACAAAGTACGGAATTACTAATGTAAAAGAGATTCTTCGTAATCCTTCATACGAGACACTTTTCACAGAGGAGACGAAACCTAAATTGGAAGGTTTTGAAAAAGGACAATTAACAGAACTTGATGCTGTTAATGTAATGACAGGCATATTTACAGGTCGCTCGCCAAAAGACAAGTATATTGTTAAAGATTCTGTAACCAAGGATACTATTTGGTGGACCACCGAAAGATCGCCAAATGATAACAAGCCTCTTTCACCAGAAGTTTGGAAAGACCTGAAAGAGACTTCAGCAAAACAGCTGTCGGGTAAGAAGCTTTACGTGATTGATGGATTTGCAGGTGCAAACGAAGACACACGCCTAAAGGTGCGCTTTATAATGGAGGTAGCATGGCAGGCACATTTTGTAAAAAATATGTTTGTTCGTCCTTCTGACGAAGAGCTTGCAAATTTTGGAGAGCCTGACTTTGTTGTATTGAACGCATCAAAAACTGTAAATAACAAGTGGAAAGAGCACGGAATGCACTCTGATGTTTACACAGTATTTAATCTTACTGAGAAGATGCAGGTTATTGGTGGATCATGGTATGGTGGCGAAATGAAAAAGGGTATGTTCGCTATGATGAACTACTACCTACCACTCCAGAACATTGCTGCAATGCACTGCTCTGCCAACATGGGAAAAAATGGTGATGTTGCTATTTTCTTTGGTCTTTCGGGAACAGGTAAAACTACACTCTCCACAGATCCTAAACGTCAATTAATTGGTGACGATGAGCATGGCTGGGATGACGATGGAGTATTCAATTTTGAAGGTGGATGCTACGCAAAAACTATCAATTTGGATAAAAAAGCTGAGCCTGATATCTACGGTGCTATTAAGCGTGATGCGCTGTTAGAGAATGTTACAGTTGACGAGAATGGCAAGATTGACTTTACCGATGGATCGGTAACTCAGAACACAAGAGTCTCCTACCCTATCTACCACATAAATAACATTGTTAAGCCGGTATCAAAAGGTGGTCATGCCAATAAGGTTATCTTCCTTAGTGCCGATGCTTTTGGAGTACTTCCTCCGGTATCTAAACTTACAAAGGAACAAACAAAATACCACTTCCTTTCAGGATTTACAGCTAAATTGGCAGGAACAGAACGAGGTGTAACAACTCCTCAACCTACTTTCTCAGCTTGCTTTGGAGAGGCATTCCTTTCACTTCACCCTACAAAATATGGCGAAGAACTGGTTAGAAAGATGGAAGAGCATGGTGCTGAAGCTTACCTTGTAAATACCGGATGGAATGGTACAGGTAAACGAATCTCTATTCAGGATACCCGTGGAATTATTGATGCAATCCTTGATGGTTCAATAGAAAAAGCTGAAACAAAACAGCTTCCAATATTTAATCTGGAAATTCCTACGTCACTTACAGGTGTTGACACCGGAATTCTTGATCCGCGCGATACTTACGCAGATCCAAAAGAGTGGGAAGAGAAAGCTCAGGATCTCGCTCCCAGATTTATCAATAACTTTGTGAAATATACCGATAACGACGAGGGTAAAAGTCTTGTTGCTGCCGGACCGCAACTTTAGTTAGTTAAGTAGTTAACTAAGAATTCCAAGCCACGAATGTTCCAATTAAGCTTTGGATACGTTCGTGGCTTTTTTCAGTAGGTACTCAATTATCTTTTTGTCGGGGTCGAACTTGTAGAGATTGTCCAAACCAAGTGACTTAACAGCTATCTTAATAATCTCCCTTTCAGGAATCCCTGTTGAACGACTCTGCTTTTCAAGAAAATATTTCCCTGCATCAAGCATTGCCTTCAGAGGAACCATCCCAACCAACTCCGAACCAGTCACCCTTATCCCGCGAGCATTACATCTCTCGAAAACAGTATCGTACGCTTCATGAAGTGATGTAACAGTAATATCTGTCAGGTTCATTGAAATCTGTGCTACACCAAACTCTTCGATATACCATCCTATAGCCTTCACCGATTTCAACAATCCAGGAATCATTACCGGCTTTCCATTAGCATCTTTTACAATCTTTCCCGTAACTGGATTACCTTCACGCTTTGAACGACCTCGCTCACGTATATCGAAAGCTACGGCATTGGCACGTCGTGTAGAGGTTGTATTGAGATTTACATTATAAGCTATCAAGAAGTTACGTGCCCCCACTGCTGTCAATCCTGATTTTGCAACCTCTTCAGTCCATTTAGCAGGGCCAAAGTCAGGTTTCCATTCAGCGGTAGCAATCCGTTTTGAAACAGCCTCATACTCACCTGCACGGCAGGTAGCCAAATTGCGACGTTTCTCCTCATGTGCAGCAAACTCGTAACAGTAAACCGGAACCCTCAACTCATCGCCTATCTTTTTTGCCAGTTTATGAGCAAACTCAACCGTCTCCTCCATTGTAATATTTGATACCGGCACCAAAGGACACACATCGGTTGCACCCATACGTGGGTGTGTACCTTTCTGCTTACGCATATCAATTAGCTCTTTGGCCTTTTTAACAGCTAGAAATGCTGCTTCTACAACTTCATCAGGCATTCCTACAAATGTTACTACTGTACGGTTTGTTGCCTTTCCAGGATTTACATCAAGTAGTTTAACCCCATCAACACTCTCAATCTCGTTTGTAATCTGTTTAATGATATTCATATCGCGCCCCTCACTAAAATTGGGTACGCATTCAATTAATTTTTCCATACTCATTTTTTATATTTAAGTCAAAACTAGCATCCAAAGTTACTGATTATAAAAATTGAATTAATATGATTTATATCAATCATAAAACTACATTGTTGTCCGGTAAAAAATCCGGATCAAATTTGAGAATCTAACCCGGAGAGTCTACTTTTGAGTTACCACACAAAAAAGTTAGACATGGGTAAAAGTACAAATTTTAGCGGACAGCCAATATTTAATCGGATATTAAAGTTAATTGACAATAATGAAATACGTCGAATAGGTAAGCAACACGGAACAGAGAGGTATGTAAAGCGGTTTACAACCTATAATCATTTGATAGTTATGTTATTTGTGGCATTTGAGGGTTATCATTCCATACGCGAGACGATAATAGGTTTGTTTGCTAATGCCCATAAACTGGCTCATTTGGGCAGGGGAATCAATTTTGGCAATATGATGGAGGCACCATACGAAGGTGCATGGAGTTCTATTTGGGAGCCTGAATATTCAAAAATGCTATCCGATCTTGGCTTTAATCATATTCGTATCCCAATTTATTGGGAATCGGAAGAGAGAAGTATGGCAACTCCCCCATACACGATAAACACTGACTTTATTAATCGAATAAAAGGGAAATCCAAATCATGGATTTCCCTTTTATTGATACTAATTAAGTATTTCACTATTTTGATATATCCTGAGCATCGATAACCGTAACAGCTGTTATATCAACAATCTCTCTTATTGAACAGTTCATCTGCAACACATTAATAGGTTTCTTGATACCCATAACAATAGGCCCTATTATCTCTGCACCACCAAGCTCGTTCATCATTTTATAAGCAATATTACCCGAGCTCAGGTTAGGGAAGATAACAGTATTTACATCCTTGCCCTTTATTTTTGAGAAAGGATATTTCTCATCACGAAGTGCAGTGTTAAATGCATAGTTAGCCTGCATCTCACCATCCACAAGTAATTCAGGATGATTTTCATGCAGGAACTTAGCAGCTTCTCTTACTTTACGTGGGCTACCCTCTTTTGTTGAACCGAAGTTTGAGTAGGATACCAATGCGATAACAGGTGTCATATTGAAGTTACGTACAACGTCAGCTGTCATTAGTGCAGTGTCAATCAGAGTACGTGATGTTGGACTGTAATTTACTGTAGTATCAGCAAAGAAGAATGGCCCCTTCTTGGTCATAACAATATACATACCGGCAATATGATCATAAGTGTCTTTTGAGCCTACAATTTGCATAGCAGGCCTGACTGTATCGGCATACTTATTAGCATAGCCTCCAATAAAACCATCAGCTTCACCGGCTTCAACCATCATAACTCCAAAGTAGTTAGGATTATTCATCAACTCACAAGCCTCCTCAATATTCAGACCTTTACGCTGTCTTTTTTCAAGAAGTATACCTGCAAATCTTTTCCTTCGCACTTTCTCATCCTCATGTTTATGGTCAATAATAGTTATTCCTTCTATATTGATACTATTCTCGTTGGCAACTGCCTCAATCGCAGATTTCTTACCTAGAAGAACAGGGATAGCAATTCCTTCGTGCCTTACTGTTTCTGCAGCTTTAAGTACTTTAAAGTGGTCGGCATCAGCAAAAATTATACGCTTAGGGTTGATTTTAGCTCTGCGGTGTATTCCCTCAACAAGCTTGTCGTACAAGCCCATTCTTTTCATCAGCTTAACTTTGTAAGCATCAAAATCTTCAATAGGCTGACGTGCCACACCTGTGTCCATAGCTGCTTTAGCCACAGCCGGAGCAACAGTAGTTATCAGGCGGGGATCTAAAGGAGTAGGAATAATATATTTACGGCCAAAAGTTAGGTTCTGGCTTTTGTATGCAGCATTAACTACTTCCGGCACATCCTCTTTAGCCAAAGCAGCCAATGCATAAACAGCTGCCTTTTTCATCTCCTCGTTAATCTTTGTTGCACGAACATCAAGCGCCCCTCTAAAAATGTATGGGAAACCCAAAACATTATTTATCTGGTTAGGGTAATCTGACCGACCTGTAGCAAAAATTATATCAGGACGAGCCCCCACTGCAATATCGTACGCTATTTCAGGATTAGGATTTGCCATGGCAAAAACAATGGGGTCTTTAGCCATACTAATGACCATCTCCTTAGTCATAACATCAGCTTTTGACAATCCCAAAAAGATATCAGCTCCTTTAATTGCATCAGCCAGTGTTACGCAGTCGGTCTTTCGGGCAAACTCCTTTTTGTACTTATTCAGGTCATCTCTTTTTGTACTCAGTACTCCCTTGCTGTCAAGCATCATCACATTCTCGGGTTTAACCCCCAGACTGATATACAGTTTAGAACACATTATGGCAGCAGCACCGGCGCCATTAACAACAACCTTAACCTTCTCAATTTTCTTACCACTCAGCTCCAGTGCATTTATCAGTCCTGCAGAAGAGATGATTGCAGTACCATGCTGATCATCATGAAACACCGGGATATCCAGCTCTTTGATAAGTCGTGTCTCTATTTCGAAGCACTCAGGAGCCTTAATATCCTCAAGATTGATTCCTCCGAATGTGGGTGAAATTGCTTTTGCTACCTTAATAAATTCGTCAACATTATTCTCATCGACTTCAATATCGAAAACATCAACATCAGCAAAAACTTTAAAGAGTAACCCTTTACCCTCCATTACCGGCTTACCGGCCAGTGGACCAATATTACCCAATCCCAGTACAGCCGTACCATTTGACATTACCGCTACAAGGTTATTTTTCGCAGTGTATTTGTACGCATCATCGGGGTTATTCTCAATCTCTTTACAAGGTTCAGCAACTCCGGGAGTGTAGGCCAGTGACAAATCACGCTGAGAGCTGTATGGTTTTGTAGGAACAACCTCAATCTTTCCGGGTCGACCCATTTCATGATACTTTAAAGCATCTAGTCTTGTTATTTTAGTCATCTTTATATATTTTATAATATTAATATTGTAGTCGGTAAAAAGAGCATCAAATTTACAGTTTTCAATAGTAATAACCATTTTTTATTACGAAGAATTTTTACATATTTTTTTCAAACCCTTTAATAAATTGATATATTGCATGCTAATGTCAGGTAGGGAAAAATATTATTTTCAATTGAGGTGTTTTAATCAATATCAATTTGCTCAAAAAGGCAGATTAAACTACTTTAACATCATTAATTATTGTTAAATCTAGGGCTAATTTATTATTTCATTAAACATATGCTCAAATCAATAGTTCGTTAAAAACACACATAAAATGTTGAAAATCAGCAAAATAAAGTGTTAAAAAATTAGGTTAAATCCCTGATAATTAGTATCTTAATACATT
>JALVBA010000245.1 GCA_027010905.1 Marinilabiliaceae bacterium | reverse complement strand
ATATCGGGAGGGTCGGAGGTTCAACTCTCCCTCATCGCATAACTTTTAAAGTACTGATGTAATAAAATTCCGGGGCGATTAGCTCAGTTGGTTCAGAGCATCCCGATTTTTCATCGGGAGGGTCAGAGGTTCAACTCCCTCATCGCCCAATTTTGAAATACTGATAAAATAAAATTCCGGGGCGATTAGCTCAGTTGGTTCAGAGCATCCCGATTTTTCATCGGGAGGGTCAGAGGTTCAACTCCCTCATCGCCCAATTTTGAAATACTGATAAAATAAAATTCCGGGGCGATTAGCTCAGTTGGTTCAGAGCACTTGGTTTACACCCAAGGGGTCGGGGGTTCGACTCCCTCATCGCCCACAAACACAAAAGCTACCATAAAGGTGGCTTTTGTTGTTTTAACACTATGGCTACTTTTTATATTTTATATTCAAAAAAAATTGATTCATATTATGTCGGTCATACTACAACTTCGGTTAAAGAACGGCTGTCTCGTCATTTGTCAAACCATAAAGGCTATACTGATAGAGCTAAAGATTGGGTGATTGTATACACGGAGATATTTACAGACAAACGCGATGCATACGCAAGAGAAAGAGAGATCAAAAAATGGAAAAATCGAAAGAAAATTATGGAATTAATAAATAGCGATTAGTTCAGTTGGTTCAGAGCATCGGGGGTTCGACTCCCTCATCGCCTACAAAGAAAGGCCTCTTTTAGCCTTCCTTTTTTCATTAATTACAATTTTACCAAATATTTTCATTGTCGAGGCTTTTCTTTATTGTAAACTTGTGTTACTTTGCAGAAAAGTTTATCAATTTTATTACTCATGGGAAAAGAAAATAAAAATAAGAACCGAGTTATACCTGAACCGGCTCTCAGACGAATGCCGTGTTATTTGGCTCAATTGAAGATAGCACAAAAAGAGGGGCTCAAATTCATATCCTCTCCACGAATTGCTAACATCATGGACATTGATCCTACTCAGGTCACAAAAGATTTGTCATATACACAAATTACCGGAAAAACACGTGTTGGCTATGAGGTTATTCCTCTAATTGAGGAGTTAGAAGATTTTCTGGGCTTTACAATGCTGGATGAAGCTTTTCTCTTTGGAGCAGGTAGCCTTGGGATTGCTTTAATACGTGACTACGGACTAAAACAGTTCGGGCTTAACATAACTTCAGCTTTTGATGTTAAGCCTGAAGTTATTGGTAAGGAGTACGACGGAGTTGCAGTTCATCATGTTGAGAAGATTCAGGAATTAATATCACCTGATGTTAAGATAGGTATTCTGACAGTGCCTGTTGAAGAGGCTCAGAAAACAGCAGAATTAATGATTGCGGCAGGCATTAAGGCTATTTGGAATTTCACTCCAATTATTCTTACTGTACCTGATGACATTGTTGTGCAGAACACTTCTCTTTACGCTCATCTGGCAGTGATGTTTAACAGACTTCATAGTAAAGAAGAGAAGAAGTAACACTTACTTTGTCGAAAGCCATTTCTAAATATCTTTTAGTCATCAAAGACTTTAGTGGGGGACGTATGTCCCTTGCTCCTTTTTATTGCTGTTTGTTTTCTCTAACCCCTCAATCCCCCTCCACTTGAAAGTGAGAAGAGATGCAAAGTTAAAAGAGGAGCAACAGAATCGCATTAACTTTTGTACAAATCAACAACATCAATGCAACCAGGGTGCAGTATAGCGCACCGCAACATTAACCCTTTTAAGGGCATTCTGTTTTTTTCAAATAGGATATATACTAAAACGTCATTGTAAAACCGGTCTCTTTGTATGGTTCGGAGTATGCATTCAGACTACCTCCGTGCTTACGCATAATCTGTTTAGAGAGACTTAACCCTATCCCTGACCCCTCGGCTTTAGTTGTAAAAAACGGAATAAATATCTTATCCATAACCTCCGGCAAAATACCCTTACCATTATCAATAACCTGAAGGGTTATTCGTCCTCTCTTGTTCAGGAAGCCTCTAATCTTAATTTCAGCACTCTCCTTGCCGGGTAACGACTGCATTGAGTTTGTAACCATATTTATCAGTACCTGCTCAATAAGTTTCTCATCGGCTGACAGCTCCAGAGTAACAGGATGAACATCAATTACACAGTTGATGCTTTTTAGATTCAGCTGCTCCTCCAGCAGACTATGAATATTTTTAAACAGCTGTTCTACCGGGAAGATTGATATTTGTGGGTTAGGAAGGCTTGTTAGATCCCTGTATGTGTTTACAAAATGGAGCAGCCCATCGGTACGCTTGTGAATTGTTTTAAACGCACTCTCCACATCCTCAACTGATTCAACCACATCATCGTTATCATCACTCTCTTTCAGGCTTGATTTCAAATCACCAAGAATCATCATTACTGTAGACGACAGTGATGAGATTGGAGTAATAGAGTTCATTATTTCGTGGGTGAGTACTCTTATCAGCTTTTGCCAACTCTCCATCTCTTTCTCCTCTAACTCATTTTGTATGTTTTTAATGGAAGTGAGAACGATTGTACGGTCATGAATTTTAAACTCTGTGGCATAGATCGCGAGTTGTAGTATATCATTCTTATTCTGAATTCTTAAAAGAGTATTCTCACCATGTTTTATTGTAAGCAGTTTTTCCACTAAGTCGTTGCTTACACTACTTAACTGCTGAATATTATTCAACGACCTGACCTGAAAAAGCTTCTTCGTAGCATTATTAATCATCTCCACCTCACCATCCTTACGGTAGGCTATAAGTGCAATTCCAATGTGTTGGATAACCGTTTGAAGATAGAAGTAGTTCTCCTCCTTTTCAGCCTTTACCTCCTGAAAATATTTTATCACCTCATTAAAGGAGTGTTTGAGTTTGCCAAAAGATGAATCGAGTTCATCAACATGAAAAGTATGTGAAAAATCGGAGTATCTGATTGCCTCCAAGAAGCTATTTAGTATTCTGTTTGTTCTGTCAACATATTGAATTATAGACCACACCTGAAAGACAATTATGATACCAACTAAAAATAAGGTTATCACAAACTCTGTTCGAAAAAAGATATAGAATAAAACAAACAGAGATACCGCCAATAGCAGCACCCTGAAGATTAAGCTTACTCTGAAATTGTTATAAACCATACTTTTCCAGTCTTCGGTATAGTGATGTACGTGTTAATCCCAGGTCTGCGGCAGCTTTTGACACATTACCGCGATTACTGCGTAAAACCTTTTCAATAATTGTCTTCTCAACATCCTCAAGGTTGTATGAGTCAAACTCAAAACCTTCCGATGTAGCCGGCTGACTTGTTAGGTGAAAGTCAGACTCATGCAGAGTATTTCCATCACTCATTATTACAGTCCTTTCAAACACATGCTGAAACTCCCTCACGTTACCTGGCCAGGGGTATGAAGTCAGCTTTCTTATTACCGGAGAGGATAACTTATTAAATCTCTTTTTATATTTTTTCGAGTACAAGTTAAGAAAATGTGCAGCCAAAACAGGAATATCTTCATCTCTTTCGCGCATTGGAGGCAACTCTATCTCCACAGTATTTATCCGATAGAGCAGATCCTGCCTGAAAGTATCTTCGAGTGTCATCTTTTTAAGCGGCTTGTTAGTTGCCGAAATTAGCCGTATATCTATAGCGCGAGGCTTACTTGAACCTACACGTGTCACCTCACGACGTTCCAAAACTGTAAGCAGCTTTGCCTGAAGTGGCAGTGACAGATTTCCTATTTCATCCAAAAAGACTGTACCCCCTGATGCAAGTTCAAACCTGCCCGGCCTACTGCTTTTCGCATCGGTAAAGGCTCCCTTCTCATGACCAAACAACTCACTCTCGAAAAGTGACTCGCTAATTGCCCCCAGGTCGAGACTAATAAAAGTCTCATCATTCCTTAATGAGTTACGGTGCAGTGCCCGTGCAACTAGCTCCTTACCTGTTCCGTTCTCACCCAGAATCAACACATTTGCATCTGTTCGAGCTACCTTTTTAATTGTTTCAAACACCTTTAGCATTGAGGGACTCACACCAATAAAATCAGAGAATGGCTGATTCATAATTGTATTTATCGCCCTCTGCTTACTCTTTAGCTCACTAACCTCTTCCCTCGACTGCCTCAGTTTTATTGCCGATGAAATAGTTGCCAACAGCTTCTCATTCTGCCACGGTTTAAGGATAAAATCGGTAGCTCCCGCTCTAATGGCTCTCACCGACTTTTCAACATCACCGTAGGCAGTAATAAACAGAACTACCGAGGCGGGGTCTATCTCCAGAATTTTCTCAAGCCAATGAAACCCCTCCTTACCACTTATGGCATCTTTAGTGAAGTTCATATCGAGCAGAATTACATCAAACCTGTTTTTGCTCATCAGGTCAGGAATATTTGAAGGATCCGACTCTGTTTTAACTAACTCAACAATTGGCTTCAGTAATAATCTAAGTGCAAACAGAATATCCTGATTATCATCAACAATTAATATCTTACCACTCTTTCCCGACATAACTTACTGGATTTGAATAAATATCTACTAAATATAAAAAACAATTATCACAAATGTTCGATTACGAACAATAAAAGATAAAAAGAGTCAACCAAAAAGAGTGCCATTAAGGTAATTTGCTTGATTATAAGCCATTAACGGGTATGGCATAAAAAGTGCTATGTATTAACCGTTAAAAGTTACAGCTGATTTTGCAGATTAATTATAACAAAGCCGTAGTTATCTCTATTTCAGCTGATTTAATATTTTATACTGAACAAAAACAGATATATCAATATAAGAAAGATGATATTAAGTCAAACATTAGACATATCGTAGTGTTCGATATCGTACACCGACTGTAACAAATTCGTACAAAACGAAGTGGCATTATGATACAAACTCAAAATATAGTAAAAACTTATTATTCAACAGGGGTTGCAACCACAGCCTTAAGCAATATCAACATAAACATAAAGAGCGGAGAGTATGTAGGAGTTGTGGGGCCATCGGGCAGCGGTAAAACATCACTGCTTTGTCTTCTTGGCTTGGTGGAGCCTCCGACGTCAGGTGAGATTCTATTTATGGATATCAACACATCACAAAAAAAAGAGCAACAAAGAGCTAAGCTTAGAAGGGGAAATATTGGCTTCATCTTTCAGGATCCAAACCTGATTGATGAGCTTACTGTGTACGAGAACATTGAACTGCCACTAATTTACCTACGCTACAGAAGGAGAGAGAAAATCAAGCTGGTGGAAGATATACTTGTGAAACTCAAATTGATTCATCTGAAAAATAAGTATCCCACTCAGCTGGACGGAGAGCAGCAACAACGAACAGCCATTGCCAGAGCAATAATAACTAATCCTGCTCTTCTGCTTGCCGATGAGCCAACAGGTGCTTTAGACTCAAAGAGTGGTGACAGCATACTTAAAATCCTATCTGAACTGAATGAGGATGGGATGACAATTGTTCTGGCAACTCACTCGCCACAAGTGGCAGATCATGTGCAGAGGATTATTCAGATTTTCGACGGGCATGTTATCAATGAGAATAAAGCAATACAATAACCATAAATGAATCTTCTATACTACATAAAAAGTGCCATTAAATCTTTGACAAAAGACAAAGCCTACTCTCTAATTAATATTCTAGGGCTATCATTAGGTTTATGTCTTACAATAATAATTCTGCTTTTTGTTAAGTACGAACTTAATTACGATACTCAGCATCCGCAGTCGGAAAGGTTGTACCGGCTAACCACAAAGGGGCAAATAGGAACGGAGGAGGTTAATGATGCCATTACCCCTCTGCCACTTTACGATGTTGTAAAAGAGCTGCCGGAGACTAAATCGGTCACACGATTTATCCCGGGAATAAATAAATTAATCAAGTACAAATCATCTGTTTTTAATGAGAGCAAGTTCTTTTTTGCCGATTACTCCTTTTTCGATGCCTTTGAACTGAATATCATCAAGGGGTCGCTGAAAAAATTCAATCAACCCAAAACGGTTGTAATTACCGATAAAACAGCAAAAAAGTATTTCAACAGGTCAAACCCCATTGGCAAAACAATAAATCGTGGAGGCGTAGATTACAAGGTGATTGCAGTATGTGAGAATGTGCCCGTCGCATCTCACTTTCATTTCGATTTTATGGCATCGATGGTTACGATTGACCAGATGTACAAGGGGGAATCAGAAAGCCTTAGCGAGTGGAAGAGCAACTGGTTGTCGTTAGATTGTTACACCTATGTTAAAGTTACTCCCGGTACTGACATCAACCTTTTTGAGAAGGCAGTTAACAAAAAGAAAGATGAACATCTGCATAGGCAGCTTACTGAAACTAAAGCCGGCAGCTCCTCGCCCGACGAGAGATACAGCTACAAAATATCGCTTCAGCCGGTGCAGGCAATACACCTCTATTCAAACCTCGCATTTGAACTTGAACCGGCATCAAACCCGGCACACATACTTATATTTGTCTTTATAGCAATATTTATTTTGATAATTACCAGTATCAATTTTATAAATATTACAACAGCCAAGCCATTAAAACGAATTAAAGAGGCAGCCATAAGAGAGACATTTGGTGCGCGACGCTACCACGTAATAATACAGATAATTACCGAGGCATTTATTATCTCCACCACCGCTACCCTTCTAGGGCTTGTACTGGCTGAGCTAATACTACCTCTATTCAACAGCATCTTTGACCTCAACATACACATCTCGCAAATTGATGGATTGAAAGATATTGGTATGGTAATTCTCATAACCTTTATTGTTGGAGTTGCATCGGGAGTGTATCCTGCAAAATTTTTCAGTGAGATTAAGCTTAACACTATTTTTACCAATAATTATAAAATAAAGAGAGCCACACTGACTATCCGCGGCATCATTGTAACCGGCCATATTTTTGTTGTACTCTTTCTCTCTATCCTGACTGCCGGGATATGGTGGCAAATCGATTTTACCAAAAATTCAGACCTTGGATTCAATAAAAACAATCTACTGGTACTGGAGAGAGGGTACGCCGTAAACCAGAACTTCGACCGGTTTAAAAAAGAACTAAAGATGATTAGGGGAGTAAGAAACGTATCATCTTCAATGTTTCTGCCGGGCGATGAGTATTACAAAATGACATTTGCATACAAAGGTAATCAGCAAAACAGAAATATTGCAATCCCGATAAATCATGTTG